>NZ_JAPDBQ010000163.1:0-8884 GCF_027705325.1 Aeromonas sp. QDB18 | reverse complement strand
TCCTCCTTAGTTCAGTCGGTAGAACGGCGGACTGTTAATCCGTATGTCACTGGTTCAAGTCCAGTAGGAGGAGCCAAATTCGAAAGGCCCGCTCAGATGAGCGGGCCTTTTTGCATCTGTCATTTACTCACATGCCGGGGCTAGTAGTGGTTTTCGTCCCCATGCCATACGTGTCCGGCCGAGCAGGCCCGGGCGACTTCGTGGCAAGGGTCGTCCGCATGGCGGCGGAAGAAGTGCTGATCCTGTTGCAGCAGGAGCGAACTCATCGAGTGGCTCATGCCAGCCAGTGCCTCGCCGGCGGTCAATCCTGCAACCCGGTGATCTGTGGCCAAATGAGCCAGGACTTTTTCACGACTGTTCATGATCGCCTCCCTCTGTGGATCCGGTCGTAAATTGACCATAGCAGCCGTACTCTGCATACCGCAAACCCGCGTCAGCAAAGGGCTACAGGCAGGTCCCGACCTTCTGCTCCGGCATGAAAAAACCCGCTCATGACAAGCGGGTCTGTTTCACTCAGCTAACCGCCGTTGCAGGCCGCCAGCAACAGAGTGGCACCACAGGTGGCGCTGAACACCAGCAAACCCACCTGCAGCACCCCCTCCGGATCCCTCTGTGTGCGTCTCTTGCGAACACGTATCCATCTCGGCTTCATCGAGCCAACTCCATCCAGTTTCCTGCACCCGGGGTGCTGACCTATCCCTGCCCGTCCCGGCAGGCGGCTCATCTTTGTCCAGTTGCAGCCCGCCGTCAACCGCGGCGAAACCACACCTTGTACGGCACCGACCTCAGACTCCATCTCTGTTAACAATCTGGAAAACTGGCGTGACCCGCTCCTGCGCCAGGGCTATGATGAGGCCGACGATTTTCCTACCCTCAGGGAGACCCCAGATGAGCAGCCCCTTGCACTATGTGCTGGATGGCATCCATTGCGAGCCACACTTTTTTACCGTGCCCCTCGACCACCAGCATCCCGACGAGGAGGCGACCCTCACCCTGTTTGGCCGCACCCTCTGCCGCAAGGACAAGCTGGATGATGACCTGCCCTGGCTGCTCTATCTGCAGGGGGGCCCGGGGTTTGGCGCACCTCGCCCGACCGCCGATGGCGGCTGGATCAAGCGGGCCCTGCAGGAGTTTCGGGTGCTGCTGCTCGATCAGCGCGGCACCGGCCACTCCACCCCCATCAGTGCTGACGCCCTGGCGGGGATGACCCCAAGTGAGCAGGCGGACTACCTCGGCCATTTTCGCGCCGACAGCATAGTGCGCGACGCCGAGTACGTTCGCGAGGTGCTGAGCCCGGGGCGCCCCTGGAGCCTGCTCGGCCAGAGTTTCGGTGGCTTTTGCAGCCTCACCTACCTCTCGTTGTTCCCGCGGAGCCTGCACGAGGTCTACCTCACCGGCGGGGTGGCACCCATCGTGCGCAGTGCGGATGAGGTCTACCGCGCCACCTACCAGCGGGTGGCGGACAAGAACCGCGCCTTCTTCACCCGCTTCCCCCATGCCCAGGCCCTGGCCAACCGGCTGGCCAACCACCTGCACCACCACGACGTGCGCCTGCCCAACGGCCAGCGCCTGACGGTGGAGCAGTTGCAGCAGCAGGGGCTGGATCTGGGGGCCAGCGGCGCCTTCGAGGCACTTTACTACCTGCTGGAAGACGCCTTCATCGGCGAACGCCTCAACCCCGCCTTCCTCTATCAGGTGCAGGCCATGCAGCCGTTCAACACCAACCCGGTGTTCGCCATCCTGCACGAGCTCATCTATTGCGAAGGGAGTGCCAGCAACTGGGCGGCCGAGCGGGTGAGAAGGGAGTTTCCTGCCCTGGCCTGGGCGCCCGGCAAAGATTTCGCCTTCACCGGCGAGATGATCTTCCCCTGGATGTTCGAGCAGTTCCGCGAGCTCATTCCCCTGAAGGAGGCCGCCCACCTGCTGGCCCAGAAAGCGGACTGGGGCCCCCTCTACGATCCGGCGCAGCTGGCCCGCAACACTGTGCCGGTGGCCTGCGCCGTCTATGCCGAGGACATGTTCGTGGAGTTTGACTTCAGCCGCGACACCCTGAAGGGGCTTGGCAACAGCCGCGCCTGGATCACCAACGAGTACGAACACAACGGCCTGCGGGTCGATGGCGAGCGGATCCTGGACCGTCTCATCCGCATGAACCGGGATCGCTGATCCCGCCGGGCGCACGCCCGCAGCAAGACAACAAGTTCGAGGGCGGCCCATGAGCCGCCCCGCCCATGGAAGCAACACAAAACAACAAGGACACCCATTGGATCATCCGGAAATCTCGGCCGGCTGGCTGAGTCGCCTCTTCTATCGCTGGACCGGCCCGCTGCTGCGCAAGGGGCTGACCCAGCCCCAGGTCAGTCTCGACGATCTCTATCCCCTGCTGCCGGAAGACAGGCGCGACGGCCGCGCCGACGCCTTCCTCGCGCTCACTGCCCGCCAGCCGGTGCGCCCCTGGCCCCTGACCGCCTTTATCTGGCGCCATTACAAGGGACGGATTGGCCTGCTCACCCTGCTGCAACTGCTCGGCATGCTCGCCACCCTGACCAGCCCCTGGCTGCTCAACCACAGCATGACCCAGCTCGGCACCGATGCCACCACCGGCCACAAGCTGCTGCTGGCCCTGGCCCTGTTCGCCTCCGTGCTCGCCGCCGGCATGCTGGCGGAGCACTCCCTGCAACTGGCCCTCAAGATGCACGTGCCCATCCGCCGTCTGCTGGCCGAATCCCTGCTCGCCAAGGTGATGAAGCAGGGTGGCAAGAGCTTCGACGACAGGGCCGGCGGCCGGGTTCAGAACCTCATCAACCGGGACGTGTGGGATATCACTTGGATCCTGGCTGACCCCGCCATGCCGGTCACCATGGCGCTGCAACTCATCGGCACCATCGCCCTGCTGGTGTGGCAGGTGGGCAGTGCCGGTCTGGTGGGCTTCGCGGTGCTGGCCTTGCTGCTGCTCATCTCCACCCGGGTGGTACGGCGCATGAACCAGCAGGAGCAGCAGCTCAAGCGTCAACAGGACGAGCGCAACGGCATCCTGGCGGAATACATCAAGAAGCTGCGGCTGGTGCGCCAGAACGGGCTTGGCCCCTTCTTCACCCGGGCGGCCAACACCAAGCGCCAGCAGGAGCTGGGGGTCCTGGGCCGGGTGCTCAGGCTCGATGCCATCAACGAAGGGCTGATGCTGAGCACTCCCCTGCTGGTGACCCTGGCCACCTTCACCACCTACCTGGCGTCGGGCAACACCCTCACCCTGCCCCAGGTGTTCACCACCATCGCCCTGTTTACCGTGCTGCGCATTCCCATGATGCGACTGCCCTACCTCATCCGCACCCTGATCAACTTCAACACCGGCTTCAACCGGCTGTGCGAGTTCCTGAACAGCCCGGAGCAGCACCGGGAACTCGATGATCCCGCCCTGCCGGCGGGGGCCCTCCACCTGGAAGGCGTCAGTGCCCTGCACCAGCAAAAACCGGTGCTCGAGGGAGCCAACCTCGCCATCGCACCGGGGGAGCTCGTGGGGATCACCGGGGCCACCGGGGCGGGCAAGAGCTGCCTGCTGCATCTGGTTGCCGGCTTTGACAGCGAGTTTGCCGGCAGCATCCGTCGCCACGGCCGGGTTGCCCATCTGGGCCACAAGCCCTGGCTGATGAACGACACCATCCGCAACAACATCCTGTTCGGCCAGCCTTGGCACGCTGAGCGCTATCGTTGGGTGCTCGGCGCCTGCGCCCTCACGGCCGATCTCGCGCTGCTCAGCCACGGGGATCAAACCCTGGTGGGCGAGCTCGGCACCCGCCTCTCCGGCGGCCAGCAGCAGCGGGTCGCCCTGGCTCGCGCCCTCTACGCCCGGGCCGATATCCTGCTGCTGGACAACCCCTTGTCTGCGCTCGACCCCATGGTCGCGGCCCAGGTACTGGAGCAGGGGCTCGCCTTCAAGCCGGGGCCGACCCGGCTCCTGGTGAGCCACGACCCGGATGTGCTGGCCAGGTGCGATCGGGTGATCCGCATCGAGCAGGGGCGCCTGGTGGAGCTCGATGCCCACCAGTTGGCGGATCTTGTCCAGCATCCCCAGCCCGCCCCGCCGGTGCCCCCTCAGGAGGCGGAGCAGTTCAGCGAGGAGAAAGTGGTGGAGGGCAAGGTGGACTGGGGACTGTTTAGCTTCATGTGGCAGCGCCTCGCCGCCCCCGGTGCCATCCTGCTCGTCCTGCTGCTCACCCTGGGCCAGGAGGGGCTGCGCATCGCCTCGGATCTCTGGCTCGGCGGCAAGGCCGAGGTGAGCGACGTCACGACCCTGCTCGGCATCTATGTGCTGCTGGGGGCGGGCTCCCTCGCCTGCATCATGGCGGTGCGAGTCATCAACTACAAACTCGGCCTCAAGCTGGCCTGGACCCTGTTTGACGGCATGCTGGGGCGCATCAGCCGCGCCCCCATGGCCTTCTTCGACAAGGTGCCCCAGGGGCGCATCCTCAACCGCTTCGACCGGGATCTGGGGGAGGCGCAGGAGATGCTGCTCTCCATGCTGGTGGGACTGTTCGGCATGCTGGTGTCCGTGGCCTTGCAGGTGGTGGTGATCGGCATCAATATTCCCCTGCTGCTGCTCATCGCCCCCCTGGTGGGATGGGCGCTCTATGTGTTGCAGCGCCGCTACCGGGCGGTGCAACTCAAGCTGCGGCGCCAGTCCTCGGTGCTGCGCTCCCCGCTCTACATCAGCATCAGCGAGACCATCCGCGGCGCCCCCGCCCTGCGCCTGGCCGGGGCCGAGCGTTTCGCGCTGGACCAGGTGCTGCACCACTATGACAACAACCTGCGCAGCTGGTACACCACCACCTCCATCAACCGCTGGCTCGGCATGCACCAGACCCTGCTCTCCGCCGCCCTGGTGGGGGCCGTGGCACTCATGGTGGCCTTTGGCAACAGCCCGCTGCTGGGGGCCGTGGCCATCACCTATGCCTTTACCGCTTCCGCCATGCTCAACTCCCTCATCCGCACCTTTGCCGAAGTGGAACAGGTGATGAACGCGGTAGAGCGGGTGCGCGAATACAGCGAAATAGAGAGCGAACGCCAGGAGGGAGAGGCCCTCGCCACCCCTCACCCCGCAGTGCGCTTCGACAACCTGGGGCTGCGCTACCCCCAGACCAGCCAGTGGGCGCTGCACAAGGTGAACTTCGAACTGGCCCCAGGTGAAAAGGTGGGTGTGTGCGGGCGTACCGGGGCAGGCAAAAGCTCCCTGCTGGGGGTATTGCAGGCCATGTATCCCGCCTCCCAGGGGGAGATCTTCTACGGCAATCAGCCACTGTCACGACTTGCACCGGAGGCGGTGCGTGATCTCTACGACACCGTCTCCCAGATCCCGCTCACCTTCTTCGGTAGTCTGCGTGCCAACCTGGCGCCCCTGACCGAGCATGAGGACGCCATGCTTGAGCAGGCGCTTGCCCGGGTGGGCCTCGCCGAGCGCTGCGCCGGGCGGCTGGATGAGGATCTCGACAGGCTGCAACTCTCCGCCGGCGAGACCCAGTTGCTGGTGATCGCCCGCATCCTGCTGTCGCGCCGACCGCTCATCGTGCTGGACGAGGCCACCTCGGACCTCGATCACGGCGGCATGCGCAAGATGGCGGAGCTGCTCTACCGCTACCGGCCGGAGGCCAGCTATCTGGTGATCGCCCACCATCTGGAGCCGCTCTTGTCGGTGGACAAGGTGGTGGTGATGGAGGCCGGCACCGTGGTGGAGCAGGGTTCGCCGGTGAGCCTGCTGGCCAACTCCCACTCCCGCTTCCACCAGCTGTTTGCCGGCCAGGTCAACCGTCAAGTACCCCAGACGGCATGAGCGCCAAAAATAACAAGGGCTGCCCGCGGGCAGCCCTTGTTGCTTGAGGAGAGCCTCAACGCTCCATGATCTGGGTGATGTCGTCCTTGTTGATATGCACCTCCCGCCCCTCTTCATCGTAATAGCGATACATGCCTGTGGTCTCGTCCAACCTGGGTTTGCTGTCGGTGGCAATCATCTTGCCATCCTTGGTGCTCATGATGTATTGGGAGCTGCACGCCACCAGTCCCAGGGCACACACCAGGATCATCGTCAGTCGTTTCATCGCTCGCCTCTTCTCCCTCTGGCATCCTCAGGACGAGGATGTTTCTTGAAGCCTAGCTCAGGCGCCTTCCCCCGAATGAGTGCCGCCAGAATATGAGAACAGCGAGGCTGAACAGCGAATTGACAGTGGGATATGCCAGGATGCACCAATGAAAAAGGCCGGACATGGGTCCAATGCTGTTCACTTAAGAGAATTTGAGTTCCAGTCCACGTAGTATCAGGACAAAAAAGCGAGGGAGGCATGATGCCTCCCTCTTTCTATTGCAAGCCCCGCTGGATAAAGGCTGGAGGAAGATCGACTGGACACAGCCTTGCCCCCTCAACTCAAATCCAATTTATGAATAATCAGTCAAAAAAGTGCTTATCTGAACAGCATTGCGGACATGGGTCCGGCCTCTGGTTTCCATCGGTGCAAACATCACTCGGCAGGCTTGCGCTCGCCGGTGACGGTGGGGTTGGCCGGATCCATGCTCCACTCGAACCAGCCGCCGTCGTAGACGCTGATCCGCTTCCAGTCCATCAACCAGGCGTAGAAGAACGCCTCGGAGGCGCGCCAGCCGGTGCCGCAGTAGAAAGCGGCCTGCTGGGTCGGCTCGATATTCCACTCATCCCACATGGCGAGGATCTCGCGGGCGGGCTTCATGGTGCCGTCCGGGTTGTGGAAGTCGCTCATGCTGTTGGCATCCACCCCGCCATGACCCCATCTGGCCCCGGGAATGTCCCCCTTGGGCTTGATGTAGCTGTAGCCCGAGGTATTGCCCACGAACTCGTCCCAGGTGCGCACGCTGACCAGGGCGCCGTCCGGCTGCTTGAGCAGAGCCTTGGCCTGGTCAAGGGTGGTGTAGAACTCGGGACGGGCGGGGATGGCCACGCCAAACTCCCTGGCCGGTTTGAAGGTATTGGCCAGACCGGTCTCGGTGCGCAGATGCTGCACAAACCAGGCCTCCAGCCCGCCATCCAGCAGCCGCACATCCTCGACCCCCGCATACATCATCAGATGGGCCGCACGGGCCGCCGCCATGGTGTTGCGGCCATAGAGGATGACGGTGGTGTCATGACGAATGCCGTTCTCCAGCAGCAGCGCCTTGAGCGCCTCGTCAGAGACCTTGTTCCACAGCGGCTCCCCTTCCAGCCGGTTGGTGTCGATGTAGCCGGCTCCCGGAATGTGGCTCAGCAGATAGGCCTTGGGGGATCCCCAGTCCACCTCGAACACCTTCCACTCCCCCTTGGGGGCGGCGATGACCGGTTTGCCTGCCTGCAAGTCCGCCAGCCAGAGCGGATGGACCAGCTGCTGCCAGCGTGCCAGATGCTCCCGGGGCGCCTCTTTCCATCCCTGCAGCTCGAACAGCTGCTTGATGCCCTGCTGGCGCAGCAGACGGGCCACCTCGGCCACCTCGCGAGGGGTGCCATAGAGGGCGACGGGTTTGTCGGCCTTCAGCCCCTTGCTCGCAAGCGCCACAGGCCACTCCTCGTCACTGTATTTCCATTCTGCGGAGAGCAGCTCGGCACCGGCCACATGGCCCCCCTGCTTCTCCCCGTCCATGGGCCAGCCCTGATAGAAATAGCTCGGGCGGGTATCCAGGATCACCGCCTCCTTCCCCTTGGCATCCGCCAGGGAGAGCGGGGGCAGCTCGGCGGCCAGCGCGGGCCAGGCACACCAGAGCAGCAAGGCGGTCAGGCAGCTTCGCCACAGTCCAGTCATTCGTTTCATGATGTCGTCTCGATGCATAGTGAAGAGAGTTAAAAAATGGAGCGGCCCAGGCGCTCGGCCAGCAGCTCCAGCGCCGCCGTCCCGGCCAGGGAGTTGCCCGCCTTGTTGAGCTCGGGTGACCAGACGCAGATGGAAAGCTCTCCCGGGATCAGCGCCATGATGCCGCCCCCCACCCCGGATTTCCCCGGCATGCCGACCCGGTAGGCAAAGTCGCCCGCCTCGTCATAGAGGCCGCAGGTGGCGAGCAGGGCATTGACCTGCTTGGTGGTCCGGGCCGGCAGCAGGGGCGTGCTCTCGCCAAGAGGGACACCCCGGTTGGCCAGATAGACGAAGGCTCGTGCCAGATCGACGCAGCTCATGCGGATGGCGCAGGCATTGAAGTAGCTCTGCAATACCTTGTCCACCTCGTTCTCGAAGTTGCCATAGGCCTTCATCAGATAGGCGATGGCGGCATTGCGGGCGGAGTGCTGGTACTCGGAGCGCGCCACCACCTGATCCGCCATGATGGCCGGGTTGCCGCACAGGCGGCGCACCAGCTCCAGAGTGCGTTGGCGAGGAGCGGTGAGCCGGGTTTCCAGCAGATCGCTCACCACCAGGGCACCGGCGTTGATGAAGGGGTTGCGGGGAATGCCCTGCTCGAACTCCAGCTGGACGAGGGAGTTGAACGGCTGACCGGAGGGCTCCTTGCCCACCCGGGCCCAGATCTCCTCCTCCTGATAGAGGGTCAAGGCCAGCGTGAGGCTCAGGGCCTTGGAGATACTCTGGATGGAGAAGGGCTCGAAAGCGTCACCTGCGGTGAACAGTTCCCCTTCAACGGTACAGACCGCGATCCCCAGCCGGTCGGCAGGCACCTGGGCCAGGGCGGGAATGTAATCGGCCACCTTCCCCTGCCCGAGCAGCGGACGCACCTCTTCCAGGATGCCGGCCAGTAATTCGGATGACAACACCATTGGCTATTCCATGACGTGAAACGAGGCGGGGCCAGCCCACCGACAAAAATCCCGCCGGCGGCGCAATGCTGTTCACTTAAGAGAATTTGAGTTCCAGTCCACGTAGTATCAGGGCTAAAAAATGAGGGAGGCATG
>NZ_JAPDBQ010000162.1:0-8887 GCF_027705325.1 Aeromonas sp. QDB18 | reverse complement strand
AAGATCGGCTCAAACTGAAAAAATGAAATGACTGAGTCAGCCGAGAAGAATTTCCCCGCTTATTCGCACCTTCCTTAACACTAATAACTCGTCTGATCTTGGTAGTGATTCAGCGAGTCGACGTTCAAAAGCAAGCGCTTTTTTGCCTTCCTTTAGACGTTGAAACCGACATGCCTCCCTGTAGGAAGCTCAACATCAACACGCAGCTTCCCACCCATTGCTTCCACGTAACGCTTCATGGTGGATAGCTTGATATCATTCCCACGCTGCTCCATCGCCACAACGGCCGGTTGGCTGATCCCGAGGACAGAGGCCAACTCCACCTGGGACACTTCCAACTCTTCACGCAGCGCTTGCAAGCGTACCTCCAGCAGCAGCTCGTTAGCCATCTCCTGGATCCGCTGCTGACTATCCACCGAGCGGGAGGCCAGCATCTCATTCAGTGTTCTTCCCATTACCCTACCTCCAACTCAGTTAAGTGCTTGGCGTATTCCGCCTCAGCGACCGGCAACATCTCTTTGTAAAACCGCTTATCGTTACCGCCCTTATTTCCAGCACACAACACGATAGCTTGCCGCAACGGATCAAAAGCAAAGAACGCTCGTAGCGGATCCCCCTGGTGCTGAACTCTCAGCTCTTTGAGGTTCGTAAAGCGAGACCCCTTGATGGTATCAACTAAGGGTCGCCCTACTGATGGACCGCCCTGTGCCAAGGCAAGCAACCCAGCCAAAACCTTCTCCTGCGTGGCCTCGTCTTGTTCATCAAACCAGACATCGAATAGAGAGGTCGTTTTTACTGTCCACATAGCGCACCAAATATAACCTTTGGTTTATATTATAGAGGGTCTCGACGTAGGTAACAAGTTACCGCTGTCGTAGTGCAAGCATGAAGCTACTGGCATCAACCTCGAACCGGCTGACCCCGATCTGCTGCAGGTAGAGCACCAAGGTATCGAGCTTGCGAAAAACTCTTAGTTGTTTGCTGCGCTGGGCGGCCAGACCGTAGCACACCAGCAGGCTCCAGCCGCCTGGTTGTCCGACAGCGACCACGACACGGACGGCACCGGCCGCCACCAGTTGTACCAGGGTGGGATGGGTAATGGTTTCCATAGGGGAGATTACGAGGCAAGGGATAATGCGGCGCAGGATGGGAGATAACGCCCTGCAAAACAAGCCGCCTTGCAGGATGACAGGCAGCAATCCCTGTCTGGGTGATGAACAGCAGGCCATTATCGCCAGCGACTATGCGATGACCGACGGCAAGTTGCTGATAGAACAGCGCGTCCCCTTGATGCATTACGCCCTGGAGCGGATGCAGGTGAGCTACAACGGGGAACATGCTAATAATCCCCTGCTCTACCCACTGGTGCTCGCCAACCGGGAGGAGCTGATCCGGCAAGGCTGTGTCTTTAAGCTCAAGAATGCAGATTTGCAAATTTCATAGCGGGCTGGTGCTTTGTAGTGGCCCAGCTCACGACGCCACTACGAGCACCTGACTGTTTATCCGTCATTCCACCCGACCAAAACGATCAGGGTCGGCTGGCACATAATCGTCCTCAAACATATTCTGCGAGCGATGGCTTTGACGCAAAGACGCGAGCGTCTCAAAGAAACAATCTTCACAGAGATGCACTTCGTATCTCTCGCCATCGTGCCGTACCGAGCCATACCCCCAGTGGGCTGACAATGTGCCGTATTCCTGTGCCATTGTCTTTGTCGTGCTGTCACCACACACATCACAGATCACATCTACGACCTGCTCCGTCGGAACTATGGAAAGTGCGAACAAGTATCCCACGAACAAAAAATGAAAATTTTAGTCATTTAATATCAATGGGTTACCAGTAAATGCTCTCGTGCCATATGACTTATTCGCACCTTCCCTAGGGCAGGCGTTATCTCATCGACCATGTGCCCCTTGGCCCAAGTGACGAACGCCTGAACCCGCAGTTGGAGTTGTCCGACGGATTTATGCTGGATCCCCTCACTGGCCTTACTCTCAATAAACTTCGTCAGCGCCTGTCTGAGGGGGACCCCTGTAGTAGGTGGAGAGGTATCGACGGGTTGCTTGATGGTCTGGGGAACGGACGAAAGCGCAACAGAAAGAGCATGATATTGCGGTACGGTAAAGCCCGCCGCTTTGAATGCATCGATCTCAGCTCTGATCCAGGCATGAAAACTATGGGTCGTGGCATCGGCAGGTGTCGCCGCAATGAGGGTGCGGACACGCGCCGCCAGCACCAGATTACGGTCTACGGCAACTTGACGTTCTTTGGTAAGGAGGGAAGTGCGGATAGCAAACGGCAAGCCTCGGTCACGCAAATTCTTGGGCAAGGGAAGCCGAGTGTAGTAGGTGCCGGAGGCATTTTTACTCAGATACATGATTGTTCCACCCAGTTGATCCAGGAAAAAAATCACGTAAGTCTAGAAATGAAAAAACCCGTTGAAATTCAACGGGTTATATTTGGCGGTGAGGGAGGGATTCGAACCCTCGATACGTTGCCGTATACACACTTTCCAGGCGTGCTCCTTCAGCCACTCGGACACCTCACCAAATTTTTACTGCTTGAAGTGGCTTTCGGAGCGCGCTGTGCGTGCATCTTGCCGACTTCGTCGGTGGGCAGCCTCTCGGATACCACACCAAATTTTTGTCTGTTGTTTAACGTGTTCAGCCAACACGGTGTCCGCTGCGCCGTTGCGCTGGAACGGGGCGTAATTTAGGGGAAAGCCCCGCCGCCGTCAACGGCTTTTTAGCCGCAGCGAACCGTTCGCACATTAAACGCACAGTTCAGGTGCTGAGGTCAGTGAACGGATTCCGGTGCAACCTGGATTTCCGGCAGATTGAGGAAGCCAAGGCGTTCACATTCGGAAACCACTTCATGGGTGGCTGCCGTGGTGCTTTCAACGAACAGCAGGAACTGCTCGACGGTGAGACCCGCCTTGGTAAAGACGGTGTGACCCACAACGAGGCGTGGCAGGTTGTCATCGATGATGTCGAGGAACACCTTGAGGGACGGATATTGCATGTTGAGACGACCCAGTTCGGCCACCAGGGGCAGCAGCGATGAGGGGCGCACTTCCAGCTCGGATGAGAACAGCAGCCCTTCCTCTTCCACGAAGATCCGGCTCTCCTGGATGCCCTCGACGGACTGCAGGGAGACCATGTGGATGCCATGACACTGATCGCACACATAGTGCTCGATCCGGGCCTGTTGCAACCAACGCATTATCATTTCAGAGCTGGGGATATTCATCATTTTCACGACACGGTAGAGATCAAGGGGCGCAGTCTAAACCAATTTTCAGACAACCAAAAGCACACAGGCCGGATCCCCGTCGTCTCGCTTCTTTTTGACAGGCCCTGTGCCTATACTCAGCCATTCTCGTAGCGCACTCGCCTCCAAAGAGCCCGATGACCATCCAAGAAAAGTATCGCCTGCACCTCAAATCCCTCTCGGATGAACTGCTCGCCCTGCAAAAACCCATCCGCATCCTGGATGCCATCAAATGGCCCCGTCACCTGCAAAGCGACTTTCTGGCAAGTGGCGGCAAGGCACTGCCCACCATCGACAGGCACTTCTATGAATCCCTCCCCCTGGGGTTCGATCCCCGCAACAAGTACCTTGAGCTCAAGGAGCTGAGGGACAGGATTCGCCGGCGCCTCGGCCCCCAGGACGATCTCGGCCGGATCCTGCAAGAGACGGTGGATCAGTACATGGTGGTCATCGAGATGCTGCGCCAGCGCGGACAGCCGGACTTTCAGCGCTACAGTCAGCGGCTCTACGGCTCGGCAAGCGATCACCTGCGCGGGGATCGCAAGACCCTGAAGGAGCTGGGGGCCAGATTGTGCGACATCTTCTCCCTGCCCGGCGCCCGCCACCTGGTGCGCCCCTACCCCAAGGAGTTCGAGGGGGAAGCCGCGGTGGCGAGGCTGCAGGGCAAGCTGTCGAGCTACTTCAGCGACGGCACAGTCCAGGTCAAGCTCAGCGATGGCATCGTCTCCGATGCCGCCGCCGGGGGGGATTACATCAAGCTCAACTCCCACGCCCGTTTCTCGGAGCTCGATCTGCAGGTGCTGGAGGTACACGAAGGCTGGGTTCACGTCGGCACCACCCTCAACGGCCGCCAGCAATCTTACGCCACCTGGCTCGGCGCCGGCTCGCCCCGCATCACCGCCTGTCAGGAGGGGTTGGCAGTACTCATCGAGACCCTCACGTTCAGCTCCTTCCCGGACAGGGCCAAGCGCATCTCGGATCGGGTCATGGCCATCGACATGGCGGAGCGTGGCGCCGATTTCATCGAGGTGTTCCGCCACTTCGTGGCCAAGGGGGCCAGCGAGCACGACGCCTACAAGATCACCCAGCGGGTGTTTCGCGGAGGCATGGTCGAGGGGGGCGCCTGCTTTACCAAGGATCTCTCCTATGTGAAGGGCTATGTGGAGACGGTGAACTTCATTCGCAGCGCCGTGCTGGAGGGGGTGCCGGAGATCCTGCCCATGCTGTTCGTCGGCAAGGTGACCCTGGACGACATCCCCGTGCTCTATCAGCACTATCTGGAGGGGCTCATCGACGCCCCCCGCTACCTCCCTCCCATGTTTCGCGACCTCACCGGGCTCTACGTCTGGTTCGGCTTCGCCTCCGGCATGTCCCTGGTGGACATAGGCCGGGTACAGCAGCATTTTCGCCAGCTCTTCCACCGCCTCCCGGCGGCCGACCCCATCATCGCCCCTGTCGACATCGAGATCGACTGACCCCCACAGACAAAGAGGGCGCCAGATGGGCGCCCTCTTTGGTGTCCAGGCTGCACGAGCCAGCCACGGGTTACTTGAAGGCCCGTCCTTCCAGATAGTGCTTGCGGCAGAGCGACACATAGCGATCGTTGCCGCCGATCTCCACCTGCTCACCGTCGCGCATCACCTGCCCCGCCTCGTTGACCCGCGAGTTCATGTGGGCCTTGTTGCCGCACCAGCAGATGCTTTTTAACTCCTCGAACTTGTCCGCCAGACAGAGCAGGTGGTAGGAGCCGGGAAACAGTTCGCCGCGAAAATCGGTCTTGAGACCATAGGCGATCACCGGAATGTCCTGCTCGTCGACGATGCGGGCGAGCTGGTAGACCTGCTCACGGGTCAGGAACTGCGCCTCGTCAACGATGAAGACATCGATGTGCCGCTTTGCGTGGCGCGCCTTGACCATCTCGAAGAGATCGCAGCTGTCGCTGAACACCTCCACTTTCAGCTCAAGACCGACCCTGGCACTGATGACGCCGGCACCGAAGCGATCGTCGATGGCGGGCGTCATGGCCAGCGGATACATACCACGCTCCAGATAGTTGAAGTGGGCCTGGATGAGCTGGGTCGATTTGCCTGAGTTCATGGTGGCAAATTTGTAGTGCAGTGAAGCCATGATGGGGTTCCGAAACGGGAGTGATGGGGCGCATGCTAACCAAAGCCCCTGCCAAAACCAAGGGGCCCGCAGGCCCCTTGTTCTCTTATGCGACTGCCACGGCGCTATACGCCCGGGCTTTGCGCAAATGGTAACCGGAGAAGATCAGGAACCAGAGCCCGCTCACGGTGAAACCGGCCAGCGCGGAGTGCATCAGCCCCATCACCAGGTAGCCGAGCGCCGCGCCAAAGGCGATGGCCAAGGCATAGGGCAGCTGGGTCATCACGTGATCGATGTGATGGCAACCGGCCCCGGTGGCAGACAGGATGCTGGTGCTGGAGATGGGGGAGCTGTGATCCCCGAACACAGACCCTGCCAGTACGGCGGCCAGCATGGGCAGCATCAGACTGATGTCGCTGGCGGCCGCCATGTCGCCGGCGAGCGGCAGCATGATGCCGAAGGTACCCCAGCTGGTGCCGGTGGCAAACGCCATGGCGCAGGAGAGCACGAAGACCACGGCGGGCAGCACTTCCACCGGCAGATTGCCATTGGCCAGGGAGGCCAGGTATTTACCGGTCTCCACATCGCGCACCACGGCGCCGATGGTCCAGGCGAACAGCAGGATGTTGATGGCGGGCAGCATGGCCATGATCCCCTGCGGAGCCGCCTTCATCCAGTTGCTTGCCCCGAGCTTGAGGCGCATGGCCAGACCGATGGAGACCACCAGGCTGCACAGGGCGCCATAGACCAGGGAGGAGCCGACATTGGTGTTCTCGAAGGAGCCGAGCACGCTGAACGGCAGCCCCTTGTCGGCCAGCACCGCAGCCCCGGAGTCAATCATGAAATAGACGGTGGCCAGGGTCAGGGTCAGGATGGGCAGCACCATGTCAATCATGCCGCCATTGCTCTCCTCCGGGCTCTCCATGTCGAGCCCGATGGGGCGCCCCTTGGACTCGTCCCACAGCTTGCCTTCCAATGCCCACTGCTCATGCTGACGCATGGGGCCTATGTCGAGCTGGAAGGCGATCACCACCAGCACCATGATCAGGGTGAACACTGCATAGAGGTTCATGGGGATCATTTCGACGAAGGCGGAGATGGGGCTCTGATCGGTCAGGCCATGAGCCGCCATGATGCCGCCGACGAGGGCGATGATGTAGGCCCCCCAGGAGGAGATCGGCATCAGCACGCAGACCGGCGCGGCGGTGGAGTCCAGCAGATAAGCCAGCTTGGCGCGGGAGATCTGGAAGCGATCGGTCACCGGACGGCAGATGGCACCCACCGACAGACTGTGGAAGAAGTCGTCGATGAAAAAGGCAAACACCATCAGACCGGTCAGGGACTTGGCACCCTTGCGGGTCTTGGCGCGGCGCTCCGCCCACTCGGCAAACGCCCGGGTCGCACCGGAGACGCTCATCAGGCTGATGAGGCCGCCCAGCAGCAACATGAAGAGGATCATGTTGACGTTGTCACGATTGAGCGCACCGTCGACCCAGAAGATCCTGAGCACGGTATCGAGCATGTAATGCAGGGACGCAAGGGGAGAAAACTGGTTGAGCAGCAGGCTGCCTGCGACTATGCCCACCCCCAGCGACACCAGGACGCGGCGGGTGATGATCGCCAGCGCAACGGCCAGCAGGGGGGGAACGACGGACCAACCGGAGTCGGCGTAATGAACGATGTCCATGATCTCTTTGCACCTAAAGACAACAGGTGGAGATCTACCGAGAGGATCAAAGAAACAAAACCCATGGGGAGGGTATACTCCTCAGCCCCTTCAGGTAGCGCTCCATAGTGGATGACTATGGCAGTCCTGCACCTATTAGATGCAGAACCAGCAACCCGGTATGATGGCCTGGTCACTTCGGCGCCAACTCCTTTCATCGAGCATCGCAGGCATCACCCTCCGCTCGGTTACTCATAGGCAGCGCGCCTCTACTTAAAGGTATTCGCGGCACATTTTATCGAGCCGCCGGGTGATAGCAAGTTTTTTGATTAAATTTCAAGGTTTCTGAGGCACCCACATCTTCAAAGATAGTCAAATGGTTCATCAAAGACTCCGCTGGCGATATTTTCATCTGACACGAGCCCATTCGAAGATCTTGGCCCGTCAAACGTATAAAAATATCCTTCATATCTATTTCAAGACTTAATTTATCAGCCTAATTAATTATTTTGGCAGGCTTGACTTGGTACCAATCACCCCTATAAATTATCGAAAAACCAGTTCTTCCCTTAATATTTTGCTCGCGTGGTAGCCAATATGAACGAATTTCTGAAAGTGCTGTTGAATATCCGTAGCCTGCGTGCAGCTTGCCGCGATTTGACGCTGGAACAACTGGAAGAAGGCTTGGAAAAGCTCTCCGCCATCGTCGATGAACGTCGGCAAGATGAATCCGCCGAACGCCAGGCCCGTGAAGAACATCAAAAGAAAATTGCCGAATATGCCGAAATGCTGAAGGCCGCAGGGATCGATCCCGCCGAATTGGTCAACACCGTGGTGCCCGAGAATACCAAGGTCAGCAAACGTGCACCACGCCCCGCCAAATATCGTTATCTTGACAATGGCGTGGAAAAAACCTGGACCGGTCAGGGCCGCATGCCCTCGGTCATTGCCAAGGCCGTTGCCGAAGGCAAATCCGTGGAAGCCTTTGCCATCTGACTGCAATATCAGGCCCCTTTCCACAGCAATAAAAAAACCTCGCAAGGCGAGGTTTTTTTATTGCCGCTTCGAGCGGTTGTCAGCCTCTGTCAGCCGCCTTGACCCAGAGGATCTCCGGGGTGCCTGACGATACCAGCAAGTATCGGGCGATGGTGAAAAACCAGTCGCTCAGCCGGTTGATATAGGGTAAAACGGCCGGATTCACCCGCTCTACGCGGCTCAATCCAAGCAGCAGGCGCTCGCAGCGACGGGTCAGAGTACGCACCACATGTGCCTGGGCCGCCGCCCGCGAACCGCTCGGCAAAATAAAATTGCGCAGCACCGGCAACCCGGCACTGTAGGCATCGATCTGTTGCTCGAGCCTGTTCGTCCAAGCCTCGTTCACCTGCCACAGCGCATCCGTTTGCGATTCACTGGAAAATGCCAGCTCCCCGCCCAGATCAAACAGCTCCTGCTGCAACAATATGAGATCGGCCAGGAGTGTACTCTCCCCGACGGGTATTTCAGCCATCAACAAGCCTATTTGGGAATTCAGCTCGTCGATGGCGCCATAGGTCTCGACACGTTTATCGTCTTTGGCCAGGGAAGTCCCATCGGCCAGTCGCGTGAGCCCCTTGTCCCCTTGCCTTGTATATATTCTCATTCTGACATCCTGTTAATAATGGGAATAATCATGGACTCGAGTCCATTGAGCTTTATCTCGTAGGCCAGTGCCAGAGACTGGCCCAGGGTACCGGCCGGAAAACCGCTTCGCGCCATCCATACCAGATCAGGGCGGGAGCATACTTTGTTGGTTATTTAACCAAAGAATAGTTGTGCCCGATAATTGTCATCCCAGCTTGCTT
>NZ_JAPDBQ010000161.1:0-8889 GCF_027705325.1 Aeromonas sp. QDB18 | reverse complement strand
ATGCTCGATGCTGTGAGTGCCCACACAGATTGCTTGATTCAAATTGTTAAAGAGCGTCACGCTTATCGCGTTGAGGAAGCGCATCTTACGCCCCTCACTTCGAAAGTCAAGCGGTTGTTTTCGCTTTTCTTTCGGCGCCCACTTCCTAAGGGAAGCTGGCTCATCAGGTTGGCGTGTTCCGCCGTGCTGGTAGGGGCGCATTATAGGGAGGCCGATTGCGATGACAAGGGAATTTTTGAAGAAAGTCACGGAAACTTCAAATTATCCAGTTAGAAACAACTTACCCAGTGTATATATACAATGTTATCCACAAGCTGATGATTTCAGCCCTCTTTTATTGGCATTTATCAGGATCTTCCTGGCTGAAGGAATGCCATACTGAAGCGGATAATTTACCTCAAGTGGTCCATGGTAGCGTCTGGTCGTAAAGCTGGTTACCATGAAGGTGAATAGAGTGTTGCACCTTTTTTGCTTTCATTTACAAAAGGTCTTTAAAGATGAATTTATCCAAGTTTCCCGTTTATGTGCAGGCAGCAGTTCTTGCTCTGGTATTGGCGCTGCTCGGCTATCTGGTTGCCCAGGCCCTGCAGTTCTCTCTGAAAGTCGAAGTCATTTTTGCCGCCGGTCTGGCCATTGGCGGTTTCGTGGTACCGCTCTTCCTTAACCGTGCGCCTGCAACCGCCCTCGAACAGGCAACCAGCCAGGAGACCTGTACCTTATATGTAGGCAACCTGCCCTATCGCGCCAACGAGATTGCGGTGCGCGAACTCTTTGCCGAGCAAGGTCAGGTACTGTCAGTTCGTCTGATGAAGGACAAGGCCACCGGCAAACGCAGGGGCTTCGGGTTTGTGGAGATGCCTGTCGCCGATGCGGCCAAGGCCATCGCCGCGCTCAATGACAAGGAGTATCAGCAGCGCACCCTGAAAGTGCGTGAAGCAAATGACAAGCGGGACCGGGATGAGAAGGACGTCAACGACATCGACGCCTGATATTCAGTACACCACCTCTTCGAGTGACGACAGCCCCCAAGCTTGCAAGGGGGCTGTCAGTTTCTGGGCCCCTGCATCCAGTCGCGTGCAGTAGGCACGTCCCGTCCCCTCGCCAGGCGCCTGGACCGACAGTGTCGCCAGCAGATGCTCCACCCGCCTTGCCACGGCAAGACCCGAATCGACCAGTTGGCATTCCGGCATCAGCTGTTTGATCTCTTCGTTGAGCAAGGGGAAGTGGGTACATCCCAGTACCAGGGTATCCGGCCTCTCCTCCCCTTCCATCCAGTCTGCGAGCACCTCTCTGAGCAGGGCCATATTGACCGGCAACCCCGCCAGCTTGCGCTCGGCTTCGATAACCAGTTCGGTGGCCCCCTTCAGCAGCACATGCTTGCCCGGGGCGAACTGGGCAATGAGTTCATGGGTATAGTCACGGCTGACGGTGCCGGGCGTTGCCAGCAGACCGATGTAGCCGTTACGGGTCAGGGCGGCGGCAGGCTTGATCGCGGGGACCACGCCGACCACGGGAATGCTGAGTGCGGTACGCAGGGATGGCAGGGCAATGGTGCTGGCGGTATTGCAGGCGATCACCACCAGATCGATGGCGTGCTCGGCCACCATGTGGCTGACCAGTCCGGTACAAGCCTCGATGAGGGCCGCCTCACTCAGCTCGCCATAGGGAAAGTGGGCATTGTCGAAACTGTAGAAATAGTTGTGCTCCGGCAGAGCGCGACGGATCTCCCCATAGACGGTCAGACCGCCCATACCGGAGTCGAACACGAGAATATTGGCCACCTGAGCTCCCCCTTGAATGCGAGGCCGCGATCATACTCCCGCCCGGCGCCAATAGAAAAGGCCCTGCCAATGGCAGGGCCCCTGATTTTTCAGATCCAGACAAGGGGATCAGAGTGCGTAGTCCACCGTCACATAGTAGGCACGCTCGTCAGCCGGGTAACCCACCGAGGTCTGGTATTCCTTGTCCAGCAGGTTGCTGATCTTGCCGGAGACCTTCCAGGACGGTGCAACCTGATAGCCCACCGCCAGGTTCCACACGCTGTAACCGCCCAGCTGGGTGGTATTGGCCGCGTCACCATAACGCTCACCCTGGTAGATCCAGCTCAGAGAGCCATCGAACTGCTGCCACTGCGCCTGGCTCACCCACTTGGCCCCCTTGCGGGAGATCAGCTGCAACTGCTTGTCGGTGACCTTGTCCTTGGGATCCTTGTATTCGGCGGAAACGCGATGGCTCAGCCAGCCGGTCTCGAACTCCCCTTCCAGCTCAACCCCTTCAATCCGCGCCTTACCGACGTTTTGCGGCGTCCACATGCCCTGGCTGTCCGGTGCCCATTGGATCATCTGCTCGAAGTCGTTGCGATAACCGGTCAAGCGCCACTCCACACCAGCAGTCTGTCCGTCCAGCATCAACTCGTGGCTTTTCGACTCTTCCGGCTTCAGATCCGGATTGCCGGACCCCGGGTAGTAGAGATCGTTGAAGGAGGGGGCACGGAAACCGGTGCCGTAACGGGCACTGAGGCGATAATCCTCAACGAAGCGCCAGCCAGCGCCGGTTTGCCAGGTGTTGTGACGTCCGAACTGCTCGTTGTCATCGCTGCGACCGCTCAGCTCGGCCTGCCAGACCTGGTTGTCAAACTGGGCCAGGGCATAGAGCCCGGTGTTGTCACGCTCATCGGCGTCACTCGGGAAGGCGACGCCAGAGGAGCGGGAACTATCGTCGAGCATGTCGCGCTGCCAGTCGGCGCCGCCCCCCAGGGTCCAGCTCTCGTCCAGTTTGACGCTGTTGACCCAGTTCAGGGTGTATTGACGGGTATAGAGTCGATCAGCGGACTGATCGCGGCCGCTGGTATCCGGGTAGTCGTAGGCATCCTGTTTGGAGAAGGCGCCGCGCAGTTCGCTCAGGTAGCGCTCGTCATGATAGCGGGAGCCGAGCTGGTAGCTCTGGTTCTCGGTCCAGGTCTCATTGCGTTGATGAAACGCCGGACCCCAGGCGGAAGCGGCAGAGGATCTGTCGTACTGGGCAATATTGCGGAACCAGCGGGTCGTACCGAACAGATCCCAGTTGCTGGCCAGCGCCTGCTGATAATCCACCATGGCGTTATAGCCCCGGTGTCCATGCTTGTCGCCATCGTTCACCCCGACGATGGGATGCACGTTGTAGCCGGTCTCGTCATCGAAACCACCAGCGACCTTGATCTGACCCGCATCACCCACCTGGCTGGCGCTGCTGAAGGCGGCCTGACGCTGCTTGTGGGAGCCCGCGCCCAGGTTGAACTTGTGTTGATTGGTTCCCTGATCCGGGCGAGTGATGATATTGATGACCCCACCGATGGCATCGGATCCATAAATGGTGGCGCGCGCACCGCGGATATATTCGATCCGCTCCACCTGGTTGAGGGGCAGGTTGTTGAGCTCGGTCATGCCGGCGGTCAGGGAGGCGCTGCGCACGCCGTCCACCAGCACCAGGGTCTGGGAAGAGGTGCCACCACGTACCCGCAGCGAGCTCAGTTGACCGCGGCCACCATTGCTGACCACTTCCACGCCGGGCAGGGTCTTGACCACATCGGTCACGGTCTGGGCTTGCAGGCGATCGATCTCGTCCCGGCTGATCACATTGACGGGAGCCAGTACGCTGGAAGCAGGTTGGGCGACGCGAGTGGCGGTCACCACCATGGTAGGATTGACAGGAATGGTCAGCTGCTGGGCAAATGCCGCCGTCGGCAACAGGGCAGCCGCCAATAATTTCTTGGACATGAGAGATCCTTAAGTTCGCGTAAGCATCTACTTCGTGGCCGGTTTCTCTCGGCCCGAAATACGAACTCTGGCAGGTCTTCGGGCTGGGGGGCTGATGACCTACGGCGACGGCTTCCCACCTGACGGCAGTGCCCTGATGTCGCTTCGTTCCCCCTTACCGCTGCGCGCCAGCTCCGGATTTTCACCGGATTCCCTATTAAGCATGATGCGCCAAAGCGGGGGGATTATAGGCAGACGCATATCGGATGTATAGCCATCCAGATTTCTATTTTTTATTTTCCAGTGCCGCCAATCGCTGGCTGGCCCCCTCCATCACCGCCTTCACGCCGGGGTGGGAGAGATGACGGCCGGCCGAGACCAGATAGTAGGAGAGGGTGACCTCGGGCAGGGTGGCAATCCGTTCGACACCATAGACGCGGGTTATCTCCTCCCCCATGGCGAGCGGAGCCGGAAAGATCCCCATCCCCGCCTTGCCAAACGACTTCATCAGGGCAGAGTCATCGAACTGGCCGACCAGGTGGGGATGGATACCCTGCTGGTGATACCAGGCCAGCAAGCGATCATGAGTCACCGACTTTTCACCCGGGATCAGCACAGGCAACCCCTCCAGGGCGGCGGGAAACCCCTTGCGGGCCTGCGCCGCCAGCGCCGGGCTGGCAAACAGGGCCAGCGGGCTGCGCCCCAGCTCGTGGTTATAGCCGCGGATGCCGCTGTCGGGGGGCAGCGGGCGGTCGGTCAACACCATGTCCAACTTGTGTCTGGCCAGCTCGCTGAAGAGCTGGTCGGGCCGCTCCTCATGACAGATCAGCCGAAGCGGGGTCGCCAGTGCCATGGCCGGCGCCAGCAGTTCGAATGCCAGGGTGCGGGGGACTGACGCGGTAATCCCCACCTGCATGGTCAGCTCCTGGCTGGCGTGGCGCAAGGAGTGCTCCAGCTCGGCGCCGAGCGAGAAGATGGCCCCGGCCTGTTCGAGCGCCTGGCGACCTGCTGCCGTCAGCACGAGCCGCCTGCCCACCCTGTTGAACAGCGCCACGCCGAGGGATTGCTCCAGCTCGGCCACCTGGCCGCTGATGGTCTGCGGGGTCAGATGAAGTTGCTGCGCCGCCCGCGTCACGCCACCGCTGCGGGCCACATGCCAGAAGTAGTAGAGCTGCTTGTAGTTGAGCATCGGGCCCCTTATCAGTTTTTACCGAACAACCATCAATCAAAATCTGATTTTATCGAAGCATCATGCACTCTAGCATGCAACCACCCTGTGGACTGCTCCCGCGAGTCATCATGTTGGATGTTGTTGTTCTCTTTTTCCTGTTTGGCCTGCTGGCCGGTTTGGTACGTTCCGAGCTCAAACTACCACCCGCCCTCTACGATACTCTCTCCCTCTTTTTGCTGCTGGCTATCGGCCTCAAGGGCGGCGTCGGGCTGGCCCAGCAATCCCTGCTCCCCCTGCTGCCCCAGCTGGCGCTGGTGATCCTGCTCGGCATGGTGCAGACCCTGCTCGGCTTTGCCCTGCTGCGCATCAAGATGAACCGGATCGATGCCGCCGCCACCGCCGCCCACTACGGTTCGGTCAGCGTGGCCACCTTCGCGGTCGGAGTGAACTGGCTCACCGAGCGCGGCATCGACTTCGAATCCCAGCTCTCCATCTTCCTGGCGGTGATGGAGATCCCGGCCATCCTGGTCGGCATAGTGTTGGCGCGTGGTGTGAGTCGCCAGACCCGCTGGCGGATGCTGGCCCACGAGACTTTCCTCGGCAAGGGAGTCACCTTGCTGCTCGGCGGCATGGCCATCGGCTACCTGGCCGGACCGGAAGGGGTCGCTCCCCTCAAACCGCTCTTTGTCGACCTGTTCAAGGGAGCGCTGGCCCTGTTCCTGCTGGAAATGGGCCTCATTGTCGCGCGCCAGTGCCAGGACCTGCGCCGTCACGGTCTGTTCCTGCTCGGCTTCGCTCTGCTGATGCCGCTCGCTTCGGCCGGACTGGGATTGGCCGTCGGCAAGCTGATGGGGCTCTCCCTCGGCGGATTGACCCTGCTTGCCATCCTGGCCGCCAGCGCTTCTTATATTGCCGTACCCGCCACCCTGCGCATCGCCCTGCCCCAGGCCAATCCCGGACTGTCGCTGAGCGCCGTGCTGGGGGTCACCTTCCCGTTCAACATCATGCTGGGGATCCCGCTCTACCACAGCTGGGCCCGCCACTTCATGGAGTAGCCATATGCAGACCGAGACCCGCACCCTGTTGACCATAGTGACAGAGGCCACCCTGGAACCCACCCTGCTGCGCACCCTGACCCGAGAAGGGTTGCGCGGCTATACCATCACCGATGCCCGGGGCCGGGGAGACCATGGCGAACGCAACGCCAGCTGGAGTGAAAGCGGCAATATCAGGCTGGAGGCGATCTGCACTCGCGAGCAGGCCGAACGATTGATGGAACATATTAAGATCCGTTACTACCCCGATTACGCTATGATTGCGTTCCTGCAAACGGTCGAAATAGTGCGACCCGAGAAATTCTGAGCCGGCATGCCGGCTTGTTTTGCCAACCAGAGACAAACGTTTGACTGCAAGGAGTAGTAATGAGCACCCCTCCCCTGATCGGCCTGGTAATGGGCTCTGACTCTGACTGGCCCGTTATGCAAGCGGCCGCCCGCATCCTCAAGGAGCACGGGGTTCCCTACGAAGCGCGCGTGGTATCGGCCCACCGCACCCCGGATCTGCTGTTCGAATACGCCGCCAGCGCCCGCGAACGCGGCCTGCGCGCCATCATCGCCGGTGCCGGCGGTGCCGCCCATCTGCCGGGCATGCTGGCCGCCAAGACCACGATTCCGGTGCTGGGCGTGCCGATCCCGACCCGCCAGCTCAAGGGGATGGACTCCCTGCTCTCCATCGTGCAGATGCCCAAGGGCGTGCCGGTCGCCACCTTCGCCATCGGCGAGGCGGGTGCCGCCAATGCCGGTCTGTTCGCCGTGTCCCTGCTGTCTGTCGCCCAAGATGGCGACGCTCCCCGTTATCACCAGCAGCTCGACGGCTTCCGCGCCAAGGAGCGCGACCGGGTGCTGGCGCTCACCCTGGAGGAGCCGGCATGATACTGCCCCCCGCCACTTTGGGTATGCTCGGTGGCGGCCAGCTCGGCCGCTACTTCGTGATGTCTGCCCACCGTCTCGGCTACAAGGTGATCGTGCTGGACCCGGACCCCATCAGCATCGCCGGTGCAGCCGCCGACGAGCAGATCGTTGCCGCCTATGACGATACCGATGCCCTGCGCGATCTGGCCAGCCGCTGCGACGCCATCACCTGCGAGTTCGAAAACGTGCCCGCCGTCTCCCTGGCCCTGCTTGAGCAGTACCAGCCGGTGCGCCCGGCCGCGAGCGCAGTACGTGTCTGTCAGGATCGCCGGGAAGAGAAAGCCTTCCTGACCCGCGCCGGCGTACCGGTCGCCCCAAACCTGACCCTGCTGCCCGGCGAGCCGCTGCCCGCCCTGCCCGGCGACCTCTTCCCCGCCATCCTCAAGACCGCCCGCGAGGGCTACGATGGCAAGGGGCAGTGGACTATCCACAATGCGGGCGAATTGCCAGCGGCCCTGGCCGCCAGCGGTGTCCCTTGCGTGCTGGAAAAACGCCTGCCGCTGGAGGGGGAGTTTGCCCTCACCCTGGCCCGCAGTCCGAGCGGTGCCATCAGTGCCCTGCCCCTGGTGCAGAACTGGCACAGCGGCGGCATCCTGGATCAGACTCGCTCCCCGGCCAATGTGCCCGCCCTGGAGCGCGAGGCCCAGCGCATCGCCGAGCACATCATCGCCGCCCTCGACTATGTGGGCGTGCTGACGGTGGAGTTCTTCCTGGTCGGCGGTGAGCTACTGGTCAACGAGATGGCCCCCCGGCCCCACAATTCGGGTCACCCCAGCATCGACAATGCCGGTTGCAGCCAGTTCGAGTTGCAGGTGCGCGCCCTGTGCGATCTGCCGTTGCCGGCACAGGCTGAGGTTCAGCCCGCCATCCTGCTCAACCTGCTCGGGGATCTGTGGCAAGACGGCACGCCGGACTGGGCCGGCGCCCTGGCCCTGCCCGGGGTGCACCTTCACCTCTATGGCAAGGGCGAAGCCCGCCCCGGCCGCAAGATGGGCCACGTCACCGTCACTGGCCGCGACTGGCCCGCCGTCGAGGCCACCGCGCACCAGCTGCGCGCCCTGCTGGGTCTGCCTCCGCGCTGAGTCCACCCCTTGACATGCAAAGACCCGGGCCAAGGCCCGGGTCTAATGAGATGGTCACCCCCACCCTGTGAGCGGTACGCTGACAGGGTGTTTTTCTTTCAGGAGAGGCCATCATGGAAAACGTTGCGCTTATTGGTATTGATCTCGGTAAACACTCTTTTCACATTCACTGTCAAGACCGGTTCGGCAAGGCTCTTCTTCGCAAGAAGTTCAACCGGACAAAGCTCATCGAATCCCTCGCAACTTTTCCTGTATGCACCATCGTCATGGAGGCATGTGCCGGAGCCCATTACATGGCTCGTCGGCTGGCTGAATTTGGGCATGAGAGTAAGCTCATTTCGCCTCAATTCGTGCGCCCATTCGTCAAGAGCAACAAGAACGACTTCATCGATGCTGAAGCTATTTGCGAGGCCGCCTGCCGTCCCTCCATGCGGTTTGTAACGCCCAAGACCGAAAGCCAGCAAACGTTGGGAGCACTGCATCGTGTGCGCGAATCGTTTGTGCGCGATCGGGTTAAGGCATCGAACCAGATACACGGCTTTTTACTCGAATTTGGCATCAGTCTGCCCGTCGGTCATGCCGCCATCAAGCGCCTGCCTTCTGTGATGGCTGAACACGAGTTACCAGCGCGACTGATTACCATGTTGGAGAGGCTGCATGCCCATTTCAAGTATCTGGAGCAGCAAATTGCCGAGATCGACAAGGAACTGGCCAGCCAGCTTGGCGATGACGATCTTGGTCAGCGTCTGATGACAATCCCTGGTGTCGGCCCGATCACTGCCAGCGTGTTGGCCGCCGAGCTCGGTGACGGAAAACACTATCGATGTAGTCGTGATTTCGCGGCGTCAGTCGGATTGGTGCCACGCCAGTACAGTACTGGGGGCCGGGCAAACCTGAAGGGTATCAGCAAGCGTGGCGACAAAAATCTTAGA
>NZ_JAPDBQ010000160.1:0-9113 GCF_027705325.1 Aeromonas sp. QDB18 | reverse complement strand
AGCCGGCTGGAATGACGACTATCGGGCTCAGTTATTCTTTGGTTAAAATATCAACAAAGTGTGCTCCCGCCCTGCCCGACCAATGGGATTCAAAAATATGCAAATAATACGAATGCTACGAGTGGCAACGATGGTAGCTCTGCTAAGTTGCTCGGGCACAACCTTTGCTGCCGATAATGCACTACAGATTGAATCGAAAATCCCCACCACCCTCAGCGGAACACTCGGCTATGCCAGTCTGCAATATTGGATAGAAGTGCCAGGCAAAGGGAATGTGGAATTACTCACCGATGCCGACGATGAGGGAGGGCTTATCGAGCTCGTAGGGAAACAGGTATCGCTCAACGGCGCCATGGTGACCTACTCAAACTGGAGTGTCTATTTCGAACCCAAATTCTCGGCCCCAACCTCACCTGGACTATCCATCAGCCAGCAAGACGACGGCACCATCGAGGTAGCCAATGGCGAGCAGGTACTGTTGAGCACTGACATGTACCATTCCATTACCATCAAACATGAGCAACCACTGGCTCAGGGAAAAGCCGTGTTACTCGAACTCAACACCGGGGGAGTCGCCTGCCCAGTACTCTATCAGCTGGCCGTCATCCGTTCGGATGCACTTCCCCTGCTCACTCCCACCTTCGGCACCTGTAGCGACCTTGGCAAGCTGAAGCATGACACCAACGGCTTCACGTTGGCCCTGCCAGGCAACCCTGCCGAAACCTGGGCCTGGGATTCCCGTACCCTGACGTTGCACAAATAGCGTCGTCACTTTTCCACACTGATAACAGGGCACCCACAAGGTGCCCTGTTTCGTTTTTATGCCTGACCACAAGGAGTTAACTTCATGTCTCGATTCACCCCAGGCGATCATCTGGTGACCGCTCGCCTCGGTTATACCCACCACGGCCTCTATGTCGGGGGCGACCTCGTTATCCACTACCAGGGGCCTAATCTCGGCCTACCCGGTGAAATCGTGATGACCTCTCTGGATGCGTTTTCCGATGGTAAGCCGGTCTGGTGCAAATTTTGCCCTGTCAGGCGGTATGACCGAACAGCGAGCCTAAAACGTGCCCGTACACGGCTGGGCGAGCATCGATACGATGTGTTGTTCAGTAACTGTGAACACTTCGTGATGTGGTGCATCCACGGTATCCACCACTCGACACAGGTTAGTCAGGTAGCAACGGCGGTGGCGAAAGCGGCCCTTCGTACTCCACAGACTACTATCATTCCCCCAGCTATGACTGTGTTGAGCCGCGAGCGCACAACGTCTGATTACATAACGCTCGCCACCTCTGCTATCACCCTGACCACCCTCGCGACATCGCCAAGCTGGGTCCCCCTGGCAACCGGCGCATTAGCCGTTCACGCAGTCAGCCGCCTCTGGTCCTGGCTCACCGACTGAGCCACTGCCTACCCTCGCACAACAAGGAGCACAACCTATGACTATTCCCTTCTACCGGGACGGCTTTGCCCTGCCCGTCACCCCCGCCCTGCTGGCTCTGCTCAGTCAGGAAGCCGAACGAACCGATCTCGATCTGGGGCGCTGCACCCAGCTGACCTTCAACTTCCGTAACCCCGGTTACAGCGCCGAGCAAGGCGGCGTACATCCGGTCGAGATACGCTTGGTGCGCGGTCTTGACGACTGGCTGTTCGATTACGTCACTGATTTCAGCTATCAGGGATTGGGTCAGGATGCAGAGCTCTGCAAGGAGCTTGATTTCAACTTCCTCGACGGCGAACACAGCATGTTGGGCTGGGGACCGCTGCGGCTGGCAGAAGCACGGGAGCTGTTCGATATCTGGCAGCGCAACTTCATTGGCTACTGCCGGTTGGAATGCTTCAGCGTCACGGTTAGCGGCGATTAGGAGGTGTGTGATGACTAACGAACTGCCGCTCTCCCATACCTCACGTCAGTGGTTGGGCCTGGTCGCGGCCAAAGCCAAACTGCAGCCGACTCACCAGGGCGAGCGCTGGTTGCTGCATCTGACTCCTGGTAGCCCAAACGCTCGCACCGTTACACTGCACCTGCGCTGGTATGGGGGGCAGTGGCAACTGCTCTCCCTCACCAATGCCGAGGACTGGCGCACCATGAGCCATCCCGTGGATGAAATCTGCGTTGACCCTAAGCGTCGTTGTTTCTGGCGCAGCCAAGCAGGACCGGTTTCTCTCAGCTAGCAACCCCGTGTGTTGGCAAGTTTCCTGGCTGACCTGCAGCGTACCTGCACTCATCACGGTTATCGAGTAGAGAGTGACCCCTTACCCCAAGAGGAGGCACACGATGCCCAAACAACCGATAGCCGTTGAGCTGGAAGCCATCAATCGGGAAGGGGAGACGCAAGTAGTGCGGGACAGCGGCCTGACCGTGCACGGCTACAGCGTCTATCTGCGGGCGATGGAGGCCAGTGGGTTAGGGCTGGCTACTTGGGTAGCTGACTACGACACCATTGGCCCGGCTTACCAACTGGCAGAACGGCTGAGTATTGCACTCGCTATCCCCCTCACTGTACTGGTCCCCGGATTGCTGATAACGGTGAAGTGTGACCCTGCTGCCACGGGCAACTGAACTACCCTCAAAGTGAACCAACAACCGCTCTACCTTTAACCCTGACATGCTTTATGTGTGCCGGGGTTTTGTTTATTTGGAGAACCCCATATGCGTTACCACAAACTCAAAGCCGGGGAATGCCCCGGCACCTATGTCGTCACCGAACCCGTGACCGAGCAAGACCTGTTGCGTATCGCCAATCAGATTGCTCGCAAGCGTCTTGCCAAAGGCTCCGCCATCACCAGTACCACAGAGGCCGCTGAGCGGCTGCAGACCCTGCTGCAGGACCGGGAGCACGAAGTGTTTGGTGCACTGTTCCTCGACTCCCAACATCGTGTACTGGCCTTTGAGGAGCTGTTTCGCGGCACCTTGGACAGCGCCAGTATCTAGCCACGGGAAGTGGTCAAGCGGGCCATACTGCTCAACAGTGGGGCCATCATCGCGGTGCACAATCACCCCAGCGGTGACCCGGAACCCAGTCAATCTGACAGGGTCTTTACCCAGGCCCTCAAAGAAGCCTTGGCGCTGGTCGATGTGCGATTGCTTGACCATCTGGTGGTCGGTGCTGAGGGCTTAGTCTCGATGGCCGAAAGAGGTCAGCTATGAACCAGACCCCAGGCAAAACCCACCTCACCGCCCTCGATATCCTCATCGAGTTGCGCTGTTGGCTGGCAGACAACGTCGAGATGCAGACCGAGCCCGCCATCGTGGCTCACCTGCCTAACGGCTCCCCGCTCACCCAGGCCGATAGTATCGAGGCTATTGATGCGCTGCTGCATCAGCTGCGCCGTTAGCCAATCCAAGAAGGGACACGCACCATGCGATTACCCAATCCCTATGCCCTTGAGGAAACCCTGGGCAAGCTACGCCATGGCCTGACAACCGCCTGCAACGAGGATGCGCTGACGTTGCTGGAAAAGGCCGTCACCAAGGCCCGTGACGACGAGGGTTATGCCAAGCAGTTTGAAGAGACCTTGCTGCGGGGATCCACCATCGAGATCCGCGAGTGCCTCAGTTGTTTTGGCGACTACTTCGAATGCTCCAGCGACACACCGCCCTATTACCCGCACCACGACGCCGTCAACGGCATTGATTGTGCGCTCTACGCCATCCTGTTCGATGCGGCTTACCAAGACGCAGCGCGGGCACAGCAATAACATGCATGACGATCGCCGAATAACATGCATACCGATCACATTTCCACCAGATAACCTGGATCATCAAACCAGGATCATCAGGTCCAACACCATGATCCGGATATCCCGACACAACCCCCAAGGCCACCTCACCAAGGTGGCCTTGTTCATTTCAAGGATTCATCCACATGTCTGCTTTTATGATCGACCGCAAGGATTACCTGGCCTTTGCCGTGCAGTTGCACCGCTTTTGCAACGCACCCATGCCACCTCATTACACCCTTGAGTTGCTGCGCACCCTCTGGTGGAACCCGCCAGTAGATACGACCAGTACCTGGACGTGGCGAATAGACAGGCTGGTACGGTTGATGATGCTCGCCAACCACCGTGCAGTCTGGCGTCGCTATCAGCTGGGGCGTCAGCAGGAGCGTAAGGAGTCACGCCAACATGCCTCTACCAAGCTAAGTCCATTTAAACCTGCCCACCATTACCACCAGACACCACTCACCGATACCGAGCTGGTGGCTCTGTACAAATTCACCTGCTGCGCCCTGTACCAATCGAGCGAATGGACCGGGAGCCCAGAGCAGGCACCTCGGTTGGTAAAGGTAATACAGCAGTTGCAGCAGGCCATGGCGCAAGACGTGCTGACCCGCCTGTCACTGTGGGAGCAAGCACCCTGGGGAGAGATGTGATGGATCTCTACATCACCCTGACAGTGGCAAGCTCGCCACCGAGTTCAATGGCCCACCTAGCCCAACGTGTCGCCGATGACATGGCACACCTGCATCACCTTCTGGGAGATGCGGTCAGCGATGAACTGGGCATCAGTATCAGCTATCTGGTCGAGCAATTTGCGCTGCTGGCAGCGGCTTACCGTTCACCGGAGGAAAAGGAGAAACATCAATGATTGAGTTCAATGACAGCTTTAGCCAGGCCGCCGTAGCAGAGGCCATGTGTGCTCATTCAGGGCTTGCCAAGCTCATCAGTCAGCAATTGATGCTGCCGGGCTTTGCCTATGCTCACGATGTAGAGGGGTGGCGTATTGGTGGCCCGCTGGTGGCCCCCACCCCGGTGCTGCACAAAACCTCGCTCTTTGTCAGTCCACGGGATATGCGTGAGCACCTGCCACGTGAGATTAACTTCGCCCGCTTTCGCTGCGCCTGTAATGCAGCGGGTCAGCCGGTCGGTGAGTGGCAACGGGTAATTGTCGGGGCCTACGTCAACCACGGTAGTAATGACAAGCCGGATTGGAGTAGTCACACCTGAGCCACGGCCACCAGCACACACAAGACCTCTCACAGCCCCTCACGCCGAGGGGCTGTTTGCATTTGAAGGAAGCCCAACCATGCATGACTTACGTGATTACAAGACTCTGTCCGCCCGACAACTCACCGCCGCTATCGGCCAGCTCAACCACAACACCGCACCGAAGATAATGACCCATCTGGTATTGCGGGCCAGGCAGTCGCAACCGCTCGGTAATGGCCGTAGCAGAGCCAAGGCCCTCAAGCTGCTGCGCCGGGTCAAGAAAGCACACAAGGCGGGGCGTATCCCGTTTGAGCTCACCGTGACGGGTTGCCGCATCGACCGTGGCAGCCATCAGGCTGACCGTTACTACTACGACCGGACGCTGCTGGCCCAGGGCTGGCAACAATACGATACCGAGGAAGACGCCTGGTATTTCGGCATCTGGATTCACACAGAGAAGTTGGAGACCTTTACCTACGCCGAAGGGGATACCAGCCATGTGATTGCGCCAAACGTTGAGGCGTTTCGTGCCGAACTGGCGCGGCTCTATCAGTACCACCCGCAAGCCCCGGCGTTTATCAGCATCGACCCGGAAGCGGGCACGGTGACCCACCACTTTGAAGCCAAGCCGGAGGTGTGAGATGGCGAAGAACATCACCATCAAGGTGCCGGGCAAGCATCCACAGACCGGCGAGCTCACCACCTTTGAGCTCAAGGGCCAGCGCATGGATATCGACCTCGGTGGGCAGGCCGTGCCTTTCCTTATTCATGGGAGGGGGATAGGCACCTCGCTCACCCACATCCCGAGCGGCTACCGCATAGCCCTGCTCGGTGGCTGGCTGACCGCGCGTTACGCCATGCCTGAGAATAAGCCCAGCAGAGCGGCCTGCGCCCAGATGGCCATAGACCGGCTGGTAGCCCAATACGGCTCGCGGCACCTGCTGGACCGACTCAACTTCAAGCCGATTATCAATCAGATGTAACAACGCACAGCTCAAGTGCTCACGCTCATCAATGCTCAGAGGGAGCGACAGCCCAGACAACAAGGAACGATGCAATGACCAACACCCTACCTACAACACCTAATCCACTGGCAAGCCATTCGGTGATGCAGATGCTGGATGTCGCCATGAGTTCCATCATCGGCGACTACGATGACGCAGACCTGGTACCAGAATGGCAATGGGTCAAGCAAATGGCCTCCCATGAACATGTCGGCGTGAAGGATGACTCCGCCTACGAGTACACCCTGAACCTTGCCATGGATCTCGATACGATCCCGCCAGCGCTGCAACCCTTGATCACTGCAGCCCAGCAGGCAGGAGTGAACTACATCCTGTTTTACAACGGCTAACCACCGCGACCATCTCATCGCTCATCCACAAACAGCATAAAGGGCCAGCCCTCACAGGCTAGCCCTTTGCATCACTGGAATCACCGAATATGACCCGTCTTATCACCGGACTCGAGGTGCATCGCTATGCCCCCGAGCTCAACAAACTGCACCTGCGAAACCGTCAGACACTACCCGCTCCCGGCATCACCACCATCAAGCAAGCCAAAGCCCGCCTGTTTGCTCGTTGGCAACCTGGGCATCAGGTGACCATCACCGTGAGCCATCCCGACTACATCAATCTTTCTCGGCTCTACCGGGGGCGGCTGACAAACCTGACCGAACTCCCTGAGCACCTGACCAGACTACGCCAGCGCCACAACGTGCCCGGCACCTGCATCGACATTCAACTGAGGTATCGCTAATCATGACCACGACAACCACCCACACCAACAACCAACACCCCGTAGCGCCAGACCACCCCACTCGGATTTTTGCACAGTGGGGTTTGCCCCATACCGTGACGCCACGCTTTGGCGCTCGTCTGATACAGAGTCGCTACCGGCTCGATTTTCTATCCGATCGGGCCAGTCTGATCGGTGAATGGAGTGAGACGCAGATAGCCAAGCTCGACCTGGCTTTCCCGGAGATCATCAAGGCTCTGGAAGCCAAGCTGCTAACCGGCGAGCTGGATGCTCAACGTCAGCACTGCATCACTATCCAGCACGGCGGCTTTACCTGCGAAGCCGACACCCTCGGTAGCCATGGCTATGTCTATATCTGTATTTACCCTGCGGCGAGCATGGACGCCAATCCTGACCGCAAGGCGTGACCACACATCCGCTTGTGGTAACATTTTTAAACCTACTCGTCCGTGATAAGTGGGTGGGTCTTGGGGAAGGCCAATTCATGACCTTCCCTTTTTTTGGTGACGCTGTTTTTTTTGAGGTTGCTCCCAGTGACTTCGATACCAACTGGCCCCAAGCAGGTCGCTGTGACAAGATAAGCCCCTGTTTTATCTCGATCTGGTTGCCCGATGAAAGAAACCCTGCCCAGCTATGAAGCCATGATGCCTGCCGTGCTCAAGGTATTGGCCGATGGTGTCGCCCGCTCTCTACGTGAGGTATTCGAGCGGGTTTGCCAGCACTACGCCTTTACTCCGGAGCAGTTGGCTGACACCTTGCCCAGTGGTCGCCAAACCACGCTGCGCAGCCGGGTTGGCTGGGCCAAGACCTATCTGGTCAAGGCAGGACTCATCGAGCAACCCAAGCGGGGCATTTGCCTTATCACCGAACGGGGTAAGGCGGCGCTAGTCTCGGGACATACTATCGACAACCGCTATCTGGCCCAATTCAACGAGTTCGTGGCGTTTACCCTGGCCTCCAGTGAGAGCGCAGGCAATACGCAACAAGCCATAGCGATCCCGACAGACACGCCAACACCAGAGCAGGCCAGCACCCCTCAAGAGCAGATTGAGCAGGCACTATCTGCCATCAATCGCTCCCTTGCCGATGACCTGCTTGCCGAGATCTTGGGCCTTTCCCCTCGTTTCTTTGAACAGCTGGTGGTCGATCTGATGGTGGCCATGGGCTATGGCGGCAGCCAGCAGGATGCCGCCCGCACCACCCGTTACCAAAGCGATGGCGGCATCGATGGCATCATCAAGGAAGACCGGTTGGGGCTCGACTCCATCTACCTGCAGGCAAAGCGCTACACCGACAAAACCGTGGGGCGTCCCGAGATCCAGTCCTTCGCGGGGGCGCTGGATCTGCACAAGGCCCGCAAGGGGGTCTTTATCACCACCTCCAGCTTTAGCCGTGAGGCGCAGGAGTATGTCGGACTGATTGAGAAGCGCATCGTGCTGATCGACGGTGCCCGTCTTGCCGCCCTGATGATCGAATACGGCGTCGGCGTCACTACCCGCCAGACCCTCACCATTAAAACCCTGGATTCAGATTACTTTTTGGAAGAATAAATCGTGGCTAAACCAGCCCTAATACCCCCACCGATTAAATGCCAGCGGCATCTTGTTGAGCTTCTCGCGATGCTCGCGCCAGTTGGGCAGATGGGTATCCATCAGTGTGATAAATCGCTGGTTATGTTTGCGCTCTAACAGGTGAACCAGCTCGTGCACCACAATAAATTCCAGGCATTCGGGGGGCTTCTTGACTAATTCGAGGTTGATCCAGATGCGGGATGTATCTGTTTTGCAGCTCCCCCACATGGTCTTCATCCGTTTGATACCGACAAACGAAGGGGTGACGTTGAGCAAGGCCTGCCACTTGGCCATCAATATCGGCAGCCGCTGGCGTAGCAATTGGCGATACCAGCCCAGTAGCAAGGCTTCTCGCTTCGCGGCGTCATAATGAGCGGGAACCCGCATCCGGATCCACCCCCCTTGTAGCTTGACGCTGTGCGCTCCCTCAACCGGGATCACCTCCAATCGATAGCCCCGTCCCCAAAGGTAGTGCGTCTCGCCGCTGCACATCTGGCGCTCGCTCTGACGTGGCTGCGCCTGAAAGTGGGCCTGTTGCTGCCGGATCCACGGCAAGCGTCTGACCACGGCCATTCTGATGGCCGTCTGTGACAGCGACGCCGGGGCCGAGACGCGCACGCGACCATCAGGGGGCAGCACATTGATGTGCAGGTTCTTGATCCCCTTATGCTGCAACTCCAGCGTGAGCTCACCAATGGTGATCAGGGGCATCAGTGGTACTCCTGCTGCGCTTTCACCAGCTCCATCACCTCGGCAACGGTCACATCGTATCCCTTGGTTTCTTCGGCAATGGCAAACGCGATCTCCCGCTCCTTGAAGCGATCGCCATACCAATCGGCCTTCTTG
>NZ_JAPDBQ010000159.1:0-9217 GCF_027705325.1 Aeromonas sp. QDB18 | reverse complement strand
GACTGTGCTCGGTGATTGATCCGGGAGATCAGATCACCACTTGGCTAGATAGTTCCCCGATTTGTGCAACAAGGCCATGGGGAGTGCGAAATGCCGGGTGATGAGCCGGGTGAGGCGATCAAGCTGATCGATGGGCTCGTGGTCGAGCAGGCCGAGGATGCGCAGTCGTTCCAGTCGACTGTGTTCATCCAGCGGCAAGGGGGGGCAATCATGTGGCTCTCCTGCCAGTGATCTTGCCAGTGTAATATACAAGCCGAAGGATGGGATCCACCCCCGCTTATTGCGGAGCGGCGGGTTTGCTCTGTTTCTTGTGCTTGCGCACCCGCATGTAGTTGCGACGGACCCCGTAGGAGATGAGCAGGCCGGCCAGCAGCATCACCAGCAGCATCAGGCGCTGTTTCTCCTGGTTGACCTTGAGATGGGTATCTTGTGCGGCCAGCAGTTTCTGCTCTTCCAGGGTGATCCTCAGATAGCCCAGGGTCAGGTTTCCGTCCTGGATCTCCTGGACGAACTGGATGCGCCCCTTGCCCTGCTCCGGCAGGGATTTGTTGTCGCTGCCGATGGGCAGCAGACTGTCCAGCGGCAGGGCGTTGTCCGACTGGGCTAGGGGAATGCCGCGGGCGTCATAGAGGGTGACATCCAGAATGTCAGGCTCGACGGCCAGATCCTGCGCCAGTCTCTCCAGTTCGCTCTCCTTGTCCTCCTTGATCCAGCGGCGCATGTCCCGGGCGGCATAGGCGACCAGCGCCTGTGCCCTGTCCCGTGCCGCCGCGTGCAGGGCGGCCTGGCTCTCTCCCTGCATGTGGATGAGCAGCACCAGCACCCAGAGACCGAGCAGGACTCCCGCCGCCAGGCTGACAACACGTTTGATGGGAAGATGACGCACAGAACCGGGCCTCTGGTAATGGATGAGCGGGGCTGGCTGGTGCCCCGGTGCCGCGAAGCGGGAAACAGGGTGGTCTGTTTCCATGTCTGCCCGCACCGCAGGCGGGATCTTGGCGCTTGCCTGTACAAAAAGCAATACGCTACTCTGGGCCCGCATGATGAACCCCATGATTTCCAAGGAAGGCGTCTCTCTTATGTTGTTGTCCCAACTTCCCCGCTCCCTGCACGACTGGTCCGGGGCCCTGAGCTGTGCCCCCTGCTGGCAGCTCACCAACGAAGCCCTGCTGCCCGCGGCCAACGCCCACGACAGCGCCTGGATTGTCCTGTTTGGCAAGGGGCTGGAGGCCGGTCATCTGGCCCGCCTGGCCCAGCAGCTGGATGCCCTGGGGCTCGAGGCCAGCCTCTATCCCGCAGGGGAGCAGGCCGGTATTCCGCTGCTGCTGCTTGGCACCAACCGCTTTTCCCCCGAGCTGGTGCAGGCGCTCAAAGCCCAGGAGTGGGACATCGATCTGTGTCATCTGGCCGCCCTGCCTACCCTGAGTGAGCCCGGTCTGCTGGTGATGGACATGGATTCCACCGCGATCAGGATAGAGTGCATCGACGAAATCGCGCGGCTGGCCGGGGTCGGTGAGCAAGTGGCGGCCGTTACCGCGGCGGCCATGCAGGGCAAGCTGGAGTTTGCCGACAGTCTGCGTGCCCGGGTGGCGCTGCTGGAAGGGGCGCCGGTCACCATCCTCGACGAGGTGGCGGCCGACATGCCCTGGATGCCGGGCCTGCCACTCATGGTCGATACCCTCAAGCAGGCTGGCTGGAAGGTGGCGATCGCCTCCGGTGGCTTCACCCGCTTTGCCGGCGAGTTGCAGCGTGCTCTGGGTCTGGATGCCATTTTCGCCAACGAGCTGGCGGTGGAAGGGGGCCTGCTGACCGGCAAGGTGAGCGGCCCCATCGTCGATGCCGCCGCCAAGGCCGAGGCGCTGCAACAGCTGGCCTCGGAGTACGGGGTGGTTGCATCCCAGACGGTCGCGGTCGGCGATGGTGCCAACGATCTCAAGATGATGGGGGTGGCGGGGCTGGGCATTGCCATTCATGCCAAACCCCTGGTTCGTGCCCAGGCGGCGGCGACCCTCAATCACCACGATCTGGAAGGGGTGCTCTGCCTGCTCGGCGCCCTGGCTTGTCGCGACCGACGCTGGTGCTGATCCCGCTCAAGGAGGAGCCGATCACGAGATGGAACTGTTACAGCAATCCCTGTTTGTCCCCTGCGGTGAGCATCGACTCCATGTGCGCCATATCCAGCCCGGTGTCGCGATGCATGCCGACCCCATCCTGATGGTGCACGGGGCCATCGAGAACGGCCGCATCTTCTACACCGAATCGGGCAAGGGGCTTGCCTGCTTTCTGGCTCGCCACGGGTATCAGGTCTATGTGGCGGATCTGCGTGGTCGGGGTCTGAGCACACCGACCATCGCCGAGCGGGCCGGCCACGGTCAGCATGAGCTGATCACCGAGGATCTGCCCGCCCTGCAGCGCTGGGTATCGGCCCGCCATGCCGGTGCCCGGGTGCACTGGATGGCCCACTCCTGGGGCGGCGTCATCATGGCCTCGACCCTGGTGCGCTTCCCCGAGCTGGCGGAGCAGGTTGCCAGCCTGGTGTTCTTCGGCACCAAGCGTGGGGTCTCGGTGCAGAACCCGGAGCGCTGGTTGAAGGTGGATCTGATCTGGAACCGGCTCGCCCCCTGGCTGGCGCGCCGCCGGGGGTTTCTGGCCGCCCGCCGGTTGAAGATAGGGGCCGATGATGAGCCCCTGCGCTACCTGCAGGAGACCATCCCCTGGGTCAAGTGCGGGCCCTGGTTGGACCCCTTTGACGGCTTCGCCTATGACGAGGCGGCGAGCCGGGTCAACTGGCCCCCGCTCTGGATGATCTCCGCCAAGGCGGACAAGGTACTTGGCCACCCCGTCGACGTGCGCCGCTTCAGCGACGAGATGGGCTCGGCCGTCCGCCACACCCGCCTTGGGCGGGACAACGGCAACCGCCTCGATTACGACCACATCAACATGCTGACGGCCCCCCAGGCACAGGAGGATCACTTCCCCGACATCCTCGCCTGGCTGCGTAACCCCCAGGCTGCCTGATAGACAAAAAACGGGCACTTGCGTGCCCGTTTTTTGTTGTCTCCCGGCCCTGCTGGCTAGCGGGGCCCGGATGGTATGCCAAGGCGGAACAGGGTCGCCTCGGTGGTATCGGTCAGTTCACCCACGCCCACGACACTCCAGAGCTCCTCTTCCAGCTTCTTGGCCTTGTGAATGGCGAACTTGGCGATGTAGTCCAGTTCACCCGCGATGAAGCTGGTGTCCGGGCGGCCGGTGCGCGAAATACCCACCAGTACCGAATAGAACTCTCCCTGTTGCCGGGCCAGTTCGATGAAACGGCGCTTTTGATCCGGTGAGCTGAAGCTGCTGGCCAGGTGGCTGCGAAACAGGGGGGTTCCCCCCTGGGAGTGGAGGGCGGCGATGTAGACCTCCTCCTCTTCCGGCTTGTCTTCCCGCTCGATGGCGCGCAGGGGATTGAGCAGCAGGGCCTTGAGCAGTGCCCCCTGGAACAGGGGATACAGGTTCAACTGCTGATCCTGCTCGGCACAGATGCGCAGCAGACGGGAAAGGCTGCGTGGCTGTGGCGAGAGGCCGGCCGCGGCCAGTTTCGGGGCGGCCTTGAGCTTGTTCACATAGACGGGGGTGTTGAACAGGTGGTGGGTGTAGAGGTTGCGCAGCGCCCTGGCCATGCCGCGATAGCGATTGAACTCCCGGGTGGTCTTGAGCTTGTTCTGGTTGCTTTCGATAAGCAGGCTGAAGAACTGGTGGCCGGTATGGCGCTCGGCCGTCCCCTCGATGCACAGATGCAGCACGGTTCTGCTCAGGTTGAGGCTGACCAGCCGATAGGGCAGGCGTTGCAGGTCCATGTTCCTGGCGAGCTCCTGCAAGCGGGGCAGAGCCACCGTGATGATGTCTCCCTTCTCCCCGTCGAACGGCTCCTCCAGCTCGATTTGCATGCCGTGGGCAGAGATGTCTCGGGTCCAGCCGACCCAGGATCGCTCCTTGTGATGCAAGACGATGGCCGTCTTGTGCATGTAGCGCGCCTCCTTGCGCAGTTGCACATAGTGCAGCGTCTCTATCTCGAAGGGGGCGGCATGGATGTCATGGCCAAAGCGCTACAAGGCGTTGGCGTTGAGCGGATCCTGACCCGTCTCTCGCTGGAACTCGTCGCGCTGGTTGTCCAGGTTTATCTCCTGCAGCATGCCCACGTAACCGAGCTGGGCCAGGCGCTCGCGCAGCAGCCTGTCCTGCAACTGGCTCGCCCCGCCCTGGGGGTTGTCGAGGTCGGCCTCCCGCAGGGTGCAGGCTTCCATGCTGAACTTGTACACCCGCCAACTGGGGCGGCGGGCGCCGATCTGGAAGAAGAGCGCGGTCAGTCCGCTCTGTTCCAGCTCCTCCCGGGTCGCGGAGAAGAAGTAGAGGTGGCTGCGTACCGCATGGGTAAAGCTGTAGATCAGCGTCTTGCGCAGCCCCTCTTTGCCTGGGAGCAATGAGGGCATGCGGGCAGCGGTGAAGAGGCTGGCGAGCATGTCGCGGTTCTTGGCGTCGCGCCAGTATTCGAGAATGTGCTGGTTGTTCTCGGTGCGCAGGGCGATCTCGAGGGCGGGGACGCTGCCCTTGCCGAAATAGAGGGGCATGCCGGTCATGCGTGGCAGATAGAACTGCTCATACCCCTTGATGACGGCGGCGGAGAGCAGGTAGTCGACGCTGACGCGATAGCGGCTGCGGTTGCGCTCGATGAAGTCGCGCAGGAACTCGTCGAACACCGGATGCTCGCCGTTCTTGAGCAGCCTGAGCCAGAATTTGTCCTCTTTTCTCTCCTCCCCCAGGATCTGGTAGCTGACCGGGTCACGCAGCAGGGGATGGGGATGATCGCGTTCCAGTCCGGTGAAGAAGACGGCTATCAGGTCGCCTGTCTGGTAGTCGGGCAGATAGGGCACGGATACCCGGATGCCGCCGAGGGAGATGTCGGAGCTCTTGGCGAGGATCTTCTCGCCGTTGGCGAGCTGGAGCACCATGGGAGAGCTGAAGTGCATGCGCTCTTCCTGTCGCCCGTAATGGCTGGCGAAGGGGATGGCGCTGACATCGAACGGACGAAACGGGCTGATGGGCAGCGCCAGATTGTCGCTGCGCCCCTGGTTGAGTTTGTACCAGGCTTGCAGCGCCTCGTAGACCCCCAGGGTGTAGCTGTCCCGGTAGAGGTAGCACTGGGATTGAAACAGCTCGATGGCCTCGGCGGGCATGAAGTGGGTCACCCCGTCGAACTCATGCACCTGACAGAGGGCGCCCAGCTCGTTGCGCATGTCGATGACGCGCCGGCAGGCGGTGCACTTGCGTTTGAGTTCCATCTTCAGCAGGAACCGGCTGTTGGTATTTTCGTTCTGGGTCAGACGGTTGAAGATTTCGTCGAAGTCCTTTTCCCGGAGCAGGGGGACAAGTTGTTCTATCAGATGTAGTGGTTGTTCTGAATCCATCTATTCCTGCCGCGGAAAGTCACTTTTCCGATTCTGGGTTTGATCTGCCGGTCGCAAACAAGTATATCAAGCAGGAATTCATCCTGTCCCCGAGTTATCCATGGCCAAAAACAAAACCGCCTATGTTTGTTCCGAATGTGGAGCCGACTTCACCCGCTGGCAAGGCCAGTGCAGCGAGTGCAAGGAGTGGAACACCATCACCGAGGTGCGACTGGGGGTGACGACACCCGGCAAGAGCGCTCGCTATACCGGTTATGCGGGCGCCGTCGGCAGCCAGGTGCAGACCCTGGCGGAGATCGCCACCACGGAGATCCCCCGTTTCAGCTCGGGCTTCAAGGAGCTGGACCGCGTACTCGGTGGCGGCGTGGTCCCCGGTTCGGCCATTCTCATCGGCGGCAACCCCGGGGCCGGCAAGTCGACCCTGTTGCTGCAGACCATGTGCGGCCTGGCGCAGCGCATGAAGACCCTCTATGTGACCGGTGAGGAGTCACTGCAACAGGTGGCGATGCGGGCTGGTCGGCTGGGTCTGCCCACGGACAAGCTGCGCATGTTGTCCGAGACCAGTGTCGAGCAGATCTGCCTCATAGCCCAGCAGGAGCAGCCTCAGATCATGGTCATCGACTCCATCCAGGTGATGCACGTGGCGGATGTGCAGTCCGCGCCGGGGTCCGTCTCCCAGGTGCGGGAGTCGGCGGCGCTGCTGACACGCTATGCCAAGCAGAATCATGTGGCCATCTTCATGGTGGGCCACGTCACCAAAGACGGCACCTTGGCGGGTCCCAAGGTGCTGGAGCACTGCATCGACTGCTCCGTGCTGCTGGATGGCGGGCACGACTCGCGTTTTCGCACCCTGCGCTCCCACAAGAACCGCTTCGGTGCGGTCAACGAACTGGGGGTCTTCGCCATGACCGGGCAGGGAATGAAGGAGGTGAGCAACCCTTCCGCGATTTTCCTCAGCCGCGGGGAGGAGCAGGCTCCGGGCTCCATAGTCATGGTGATCTGGGAAGGCACGCGCCCCCTGCTGGTGGAGTTGCAGGCGCTGGTGGATTATTCCCAGCTCTCCAATCCGCGCCGGGTGGCGGTGGGGATGGACCACAACCGTCTCGCCATGCTGCTGGCGGTGCTGCATCGTCACGGCGGGTTGCAGATGGCGGATCAGGATGTGTTCATCAACGTGGTGGGTGGCGTCAAAGTCGAGGAGACCAGCGCGGATCTGGCGCTGCTGCTGGCCATGGTGTCGAGCTTCCGGGATCAGGCCCTGCCCAAGGATCTGGTGGTCTTTGGCGAGGTGGGGCTCTCCGGCGAGATACGGCCCGTGCCCTCGGGTCAGGAGCGACTGCAGGAGGCGGCCAAGCACGGTTTCCGCCGAGCCATCGTCCCGCATGCCAATGCGCCCAAACATCCCATCGAGGGGATGGAGGTGGTGCCGGTGAAGAAACTCTCCGATGCCCTTGAGGCCCTGTAATCGACCATGAAAAAGGAGCGTATGGACGCTCCTTTGTTTTTCTGCCCGCCCGCTCAGGATTCGGGGGGGACGTGGTCTCGGTGCTCTTGCAGCAACTGCTCCAGCTCGCGATGGAGCAGTTGCTCCTCTCCGATGTTCAGCTCGATCATCCGCTTGAGGTGAGTGGCGCTGTCGATGTCGATGTGGTGGCAGTAAAACCCCAGCTTCTTGCTGGCTTCGTGGGTCAGCTCGACCTGCATCTTGATCTCGATGTCGCTGCCCCCGAGCACGAAGCAGATTTCGTACTCCTTGTCCTCGCTGGCGACCCAATCCTCGGGTCTGAGCAGCAGGGCTCCCTGCAGGGAGACATCGACCAGCTGGGTGCGCCACTGGTGTTCACCCTGGGTGAGCTTGGCGGCGGTCAAATAGAAAATCCGAGTAAAGTGGCGGCGCTCGGCCATGGTCGTCTCCGGTCTACGTGCGAGCAAGATGCTCATCCTTCATGTTGCAGAGTGTAATCCAGCTGGCACGCCAGGATATTGAACTGGCTCCGATATTGAATATCAGACCTGCTGATGGCTGAGGGATTCCACCACCTGCAGCGCCTTGACCAGCCGATCCTCCTGTTTGAACCTGTCCTCCAGCACGGGGCCGAGCTGGTTCAGATCCTCGTCCAGTTGCAGCAACTGGGCTTCGTCGGCGTTGCTGTACTTGTCGTTGAACTCCAGCGCGAATTCGGTACAGGCACGGATATGGGGGTAGATGCGCTTGGCCAGCTCCAGTTTGTCCCGGCTGGCTTGCTCAAAGGCGGTGACGACGTGGTTGTAGATCTCGAAATGGCCTGCGCTGACGTAATCGACCAGTTGTTCGCAAAAACGTTGCAGTTCGACGTGACCTGGGAGGGTGCGTTGCTTGCACTTGGCGGGCATGAGGCCTGCCAGTCGCATGTACTCGACCAGCAACGCCTGTCTGGCATCCAGCCAGTCATCTATTGCTCTGTGCTTGCCTGCCAGTGCGCGCTTGGTTTTTTCCAGTTCAGTTAACATAGTCCCTCCATGGGCATGGCATGCGGCTCTCGGGTCGCATGCCTTCGGTCATTCTCATCGACTGACGACACTCCTATAACTAGGGAAAATCCAGTTGACCGTCAATAGGAGTGTAGGGATATTGTTACATCAGGCGGGGATTTGCATGCCTCTCCCCACCGGTACTTCGCATCCTGTCGCCCATCCAGGGGACAAGGGGGCGATATATGTGACTATTTCCGCAGATCTTGATGAAAACCCCAGCATTCAAGCCAATCCGGCTGATAAAGCCTTTGCCTGAGTGTTTTTTTTTGAATAGAGTGGCCCGGTGCTAAATGCCCGATCATAAAGGAAATGTTATGAACAAAGCTCAACTTGTCGATGCAATTGCCGCCAAAGCAGACCTGAGCAAAGCTCAGGCCAAAGTCGCTCTGGAAGAGATCATCAATGGTATTACCCAGAGCCTGAAAGAGGGCGATGCCGTTCAGTTGGTGGGTTTTGGTACCTTCAAGGTCAACCATCGCGCGGGCCGTACCGGTCGCAACCCGCAAACCGGTAAAGAGATCCAGATTGCAGCCGCCAATGTGCCGTCCTTCGTGGCTGGCAAGGCGCTGAAAGACGCCGTCAAATAAGATCGTCTTGTAATCAAATGAAACCCGGCTTGTGCCGGGTTTTTTCTTGCCATCTTCGTCAAAATTTGTTTCAGATACACTCAGAATATGGCATGCGCTGTAGCGAGGTGGATATGGAACAGAAAAATGCCATTCGGCAGGTAGCCGTCCCCTGGGCACCCTCTCGTCAACTCCCTCCCGGCCTGGTCGTGGCCGAACTGCATCAGGATATCTGGAGCGACACCCTGACCGTCATGCTGGGGCGTGCTCGCAGCATCGATCTGCCTCCGTTGCCCCTGTGCCGGGTGAGTTTTCGCCACATCTTCGCAGTGCGGGTGATGGAGGATTGCGATCTGGCGGAGGGGCGTGACAGCCACGTCATCGAGGAGCAGATCCAGCTCATCACCCCGTCCCGTTTCGCCAGCTGGTTCCATCAGGAATCCGATGGACTGCACCTGGATGAAGATTTGCAGCACTACCGCATCTCGACCTGGGATTACTGCGCCGATGTGCTGACCTCTTCTCCCCCTGAACTCCAGTTCATGGTTCAGGAAGAGTAAGCCAGACTGTCGGGTCACCTCCGTGGTGACAAAAAAGCCGGCGCAGGGGCGCTAATGCCAGTCAGTTAAGCCTGACTGGCATTGTTTTTACTAGGTTTTCTCGTCGCATACTTCTGTGGTTTGGCTT
>NZ_JAPDBQ010000158.1:0-9231 GCF_027705325.1 Aeromonas sp. QDB18 | reverse complement strand
ACTCATGATGAACCCTGTTCCATGGCTCCAGATGACAAACATGATCTCATATCAGGGACTTGTTCGCACCTTCCCTAATAACCCACTGTTTTTTGACGAAATTAGAGTTGGCACTCGCCCGTGGAAGGGAGAGAAAAAGGGCGTCCCAGTCAGTGCCCCTGAGGGCCTGAGCGTGCCAGCGCCGCGGCAATGGCGGTCATGGCGCTCCAGCGATTCTCGCACCAGGCGGGGGCCAGCAGGGTCGGGCGGCGCGCCGACGCCGAGACCCTGTGATAGACCACCTCGGGAGGCGTGTACTGGATCATGGCGACCGCCGCCGCCACATACTGCTCCATCGTCAACACATCCAGCCGTCCCGCCTGCCACGCCTTGCCAAGGGTGCTCCCCTCCACCACATGCAGTGGGTGAAGCTTGATCCCCTCGACGCCGGTCTCCACGATACGGTGCAGGGTTTCCAGGCTGTCCATCGGCACCTCGCCGGGCAGGCCGACGATGAGATGGGCACACACCTTGATGCCTCGCAGATGGGCTCGGGCAACGGCATCGGCATAAGCGGCATAGCCGTGACCCCGATTGATGCGTTGCAACGTCTTGTCGTTGGCACTTTGCAGCCCGAGCTCCAGCCACACCTCGTAGCCGCGGGCCTGATAACCTGCCAGCAGATCCAGCACCGCATCGGGTACACAATCAGGGCGAGTTCCGACGCAGAGCCCCACCATGTCGCTCACCGACAAGGCTTCTTCATACATGCGCTGAAGGTACTCCACTTCGGCATAGGTGCTGGTATAGGCCTGAAAGTAGGCCAGATAGCGCCTGGCCCGGGTCACCTCGTCCCGGCGTGCCAGCAGTTGCTGCACCACGGAGAGTTGCTGGGCCGACTCGTCGGCAAAGGAGGAGACATTGCAGAAAGTGCAGCCACCCCGGCCCAGGGTGCCGTCCCGGTTGGGGCAGGTAAAGGCCCCGTGAATGGAGAGTTTGTGGATCTTCTGGCCGTGGCGTTGCTTGAGATCCTGGCCAAATGTATTGATGAGTTCGTGTAACTGCATGACACCTCCGAAATGAGGTGTCATTCTAGCGACGCAGCCCGGCGGGCAGGCTGCGCTGGATCAATCCCGCTCCCTACCCAAAAATCATATAAATATTCACGTTAGATGCGATAAATACCCAACAGCCGGCATTCACGGTCACTTTTGACAACCTGTCACTCCTGCAACCTGGAGAAAAGTGTCATAACTTCTCGCCCATAACCGGCTGTAACTACTGAAAAAATCCTGTTTAGTCTGCTTATGGACAAATGCAAGACGCAGGATCCTGAAATGTGATCCCCGCCAAGCACACCAGAGATGACTTTGTAAAATTACTACAGTTTCCCGCCACCATGCAGTCAACCACCAAATCGTCCATAACCAGAATATAAAGCCAACAAACAAATAAAAGGCAGTCATAAATACACAAAAATGCTGATTGAGTCTCAAAAACCCACATTTTGTTATAGCGATGTAACATTGCAAACAAGCGGGATGTCCAATTGACCTTGCCCGAAAATCCCATTAGTTTGGAGATTCGCCACCTCAGGCGGACGGAACCACAAGAGCCAATCGCAATTTATGCAGTCTGTTGATGACAGTGCGATGGAAGGCCGAGCAAGGGAGAAATGCAATGTCACTATATGATCCAAAGCTGGAGAGGGATAACTGTGGCTTCGGCCTGTTGGCCCACATGGAAGGGGAAGCCAGCCACAAGCTTGTCCGTCTCGCGATGTCAGCCTTGGCTCGCATGCAGCACCGCGGCGGTATCTCCGCCGATGGCAAGACCGGCGACGGCTGCGGCCTGTTGCTGCAAAAACCCGACAGCTTCTTCAGAGCTGTCGCCGAAGAGAAGGGATGGCACCTGGGCCGCAACTACGCGGTCGGTATGCTGTTTCTCAACCCCGATCCCATCCTGGCCCAGGCCACTCGCGACATCATCGACGAGGAGCTGGAAAGAGAGACCCTGAGTCTGGTCGGCTGGCGCAAGGTGCCTATCGATACCAACGTACTCGGTTCCATCGCCAAGGCGTCCCTGCCCAGTATTGAACAGGTCTTTGTCAACGCGCCCCCGGGCTGGGTCGACAAGGATCTCGAGCGCCGCCTCTATATCGTGCGCCGCCGCATCGAGAAGCGCATCAGCGACGACTACTTCTATGTGGTCAGCCTCTCCAACCTGGTCACCGTCTACAAGGGACTGTGCATGCCGGTGGATTTGCCGCGCTTCTATCTGGATCTGGCCGACATCCGCATGCAGGCCGCCATCTGCGTGTTCCACCAGCGTTTCTCCACCAACACCAGCCCGCGCTGGCCGCTGGCGCAGCCGTTCCGCTACCTCGCCCACAACGGCGAGATCAACACCATTGCCGGCAACCGCCAGTGGGCCAAGGCGCGCAGCTACAAGTTCGCCACCCCGCTGATCCCGGATCTGCAAGAGGCCGCCCCCTTCGTCAACACCACGGGGTCGGACTCCTCCAGCCTCGACAACATGCTGGATCTCTTCCTGGCCGGCGGCATGGACCTGTTCCGTGCCATGCGCCTGCTGATCCCGCCTGCGTGGCAGAAGCACCCGAACATGGATGACGACCTGCGCGCCTTCTACGACTTCAACTCCATGCACATGGAGCCCTGGGACGGCCCGGCCGGCATCGTCATGACCGACGGTCGCTACGCCACCTGCGCACTCGACAGAAACGGTCTGCGTCCGGCACGTTACGTCATCACCAAGGACAAGTTCATCACGCTGGCCTCCGAAGTGGGCACCTGGGACTACACCCCGGACGAAGTGCTGGAGAAGGGCCGTGTCGGCCCAGGGGAGCTGTTCGTGGTCGATACCAGCAACGGCAAGATCTGGACCAGCTTCGAAATTGATGACGATCTCAAGAGCCGTCACACCTACAAGCAGTGGATGGACAAGCACTGCAAGCGCTTGGTGCCCTTCGAGCAGATGGACGATGCCAGCACGGGATCGCGGGAATTCCCGGATGACCGGCTCAAGACTTACCAGAAGCTGTTCGGCTACTCCTTTGAAGAGCTGGATCAGGTGATCCGCGTGCTCGGCGAGAATGGCCAGGAGGCGGTGGGCTCCATGGGGGACGACACCCCGATGGCGGTGCTCTCCTCCAGCCAGCGAACCCTGTACGACTACTTCCGCCAGATGTTCGCCCAGGTGACCAACCCGCCCATCGATCCCCTGCGGGAAAATCACGTCATGTCCCTGGCCACCTGTATCGGCCGCGAACAGAACGTGTTCAACGAGACCTTCGGCCACGCCCACCGGGTGCTGTTCCAGTCGCCGATCCTGCTCTACTCCGACTTCCATCAATTGTTGGCCCTGGAGGGGGAGCACTACCGCCATGCGGTGCTGAGCCTCAACTACCTGCCCGAAGAGGGGCTGCAAGCCGCCCTCGAGCGCCTCTGCCACGAGGCAGCTGAAGCGGCCCGCAGCGGCGCCGTGCTGCTGGTACTGTCAGACCGGGACATCAGCCCGGATACCCTGCCCATCCCGGCCGCCATGGCGGTAGGTGCGGTGCAGCGTACCCTGGTGGACAACAACCTGCGCTGCGACGCCAATATCCTGGTGGAGACCGCGAGCGTGCGCGACCCGCACCACTTCGCCGTGCTGCTGGGCTTTGGCGCCACCGCCATCTACCCCTATCTCGCCTACGAGACCCTCGCCAAGCAGGTAGAAGAGGGCGTGCTCAAGATGAGCCTGCGCCAGGCCATGCTCAACTACCGCAACGGCATCAACAAGGGCCTCTACAAGGTGATGTCCAAGATGGGCATCAGCACGGTGGCAAGCTACCGCTGCTCCCAGCTGTTCGAAGCCGTCGGCCTCTCCAGGGCCGTGGTCGAACTCTGCTTCCGCGGCGTATCGAGCCGCATCCAGGGTGCCGACTTTGCCGACATCCAGCAGGATCAGATCAATCTGTCCCGTCTGGCCTGGCTCGGCCGCAAGCCGCTGACCCAGGGCGGCCTCTTGAAATTCGTCCACGGTGGCGAGTACCACACCTACAACCCGGACGTGGTGCAGACCCTGCAAGTGGCGGTGCGCTCCGGCAACTATGCCGATTACAAGGAGTATGCCCGTCTGGTGAACGAGCGCCCGGTCGCCACCCTGCGGGATCTGCTGTCGCTCAAACAGGGCACCACCCCGGTTGCGCTGGATCAGGTGGAGCCAGCCGCCAGGCTGTTCCCCCGCTTCGACTCCGCGGCCATGTCCATCGGCGCCCTCGGCCCTGAAGCCCACGAGGCCCTGGCCATCGCCATGAACCGCCTCGGCGGTCAGAGCAACTCCGGCGAAGGCGGTGAAGATCCCAAGCGTTTTGGTACCGAGAAGAACTCTCGCATCAAACAGGTGGCTTCCGGTCGCTTTGGCGTCACCCCTCACTACCTGATGAACGCGGACGTGGTGCAGATCAAGGTCGCCCAGGGTGCCAAGCCCGGTGAGGGTGGCCAGCTGCCCGGTGACAAGGTCACCGCGCAAATCGCCCAGCTGCGCTACTCCGTACCCGGCGTGACCCTGATCTCACCGCCGCCGCACCACGACATCTACTCCATCGAGGATCTGGCCCAGCTCATCTTCGACATCAAGCAGATCAACCCGAACTGCCTGGTGTCGGTGAAACTGGTGTCCGAACCTGGCGTCGGCACCATCGCCTGTGGCGTGGCCAAGGCTTATGCGGACTTCATCACCGTCTCCGGCTACGACGGCGGCACCGGCGCAAGCCCGCTCACCTCGGTCAAATACGCCGGCTCTCCCTGGGAGCTGGGCCTGGCCGAAACCCAGCAGGCGCTGGTGGCCAACGGCCTGCGCCACAAGGTGCGTCTGCAGGTGGATGGCGGTCTCAAGACCGGTCTCGACATCATCAAGGCGGCCATCCTCGGCGCCGAGAGCTTCGGTTTCGGTACCGGCCCCATGGTGGCACTCGGTTGCAAATACCTGCGTATCTGCCACCTGAACAACTGCGCCACCGGCGTCGCCACCCAGGATGAGAAGCTTCGCCGCGAACACTTCACCGGCCTGCCGGAAATGGTGATGAACTACTTCAAGTTCATCGCCGAGGAGACGCGCGAGCTGATGGCCGAGCTTGGCGTCACCCAGCTCACCGACCTCATCGGTCGTACCGACCTGCTGGAAGCCCTGCCCGGCCTCACCGCCCGTCAAGCCAAGCTGGACTTGTCCGGCATCCTGGCGGCCCCGGTTGCACCGGCAGGCTCCAGTCTGTTCAGCCAGCAGCACAACCCCACCTTCGACAAGGGGCCCTTGAACCTCAAGATGGTGGAAGACCTGCTGGACGCGGTGGAAAACATGAGTGGCGGCGAGTTCCGCTACGACATCCGCAACACCGACCGCTCCGTGGGTGCGCGTCTGTCCGGCGAAATCGTCAAGCGCCACGGCAACCAGGGCATGGCGGCCGATCCGGTCAAGGTGCACTTCAACGGCACCGCCGGCCAGAGCTTCGGCGTCTGGAACGCCGGTGGCCTTGAGATGATCCTCACCGGGGATGCCAACGACTACGTGGGCAAGGGGATGACCGGCGGCAAGCTGGTGATCAAACCCCACGTCGGCGTGGCGTTCAAATCCCACGAGGCGGCCATCATCGGCAACACCTGCCTCTATGGCGCCACCGGCGGCAAGCTCTATGCCGCAGGGACCGCCGGCGAGCGGTTCGCGGTGCGCAACTCAGGGGCCTTGGCGGTGGTCGAGGGGATTGGCGACAACGGCTGTGAATACATGACAGGCGGCATCGTCACCGTGCTCGGCAAGACCGGTGTCAACTTCGCGGCGGGCATGACAGGCGGTTTTGCCTACGTGCTCGACGAGTGCGGCAACTTTGCCAAGCGCACCAACCCCGAGCTGGTCGAACTGCTGGAGGTGGCGGATCTGGCCATCCATCAGGAGCACCTGCGCGGTATCATCACGGCGCACCTCAATGAGACCGGCAGCTCGCGCGCCGAGGAGATCCTGGCCAACTTCGACTCCTATGTGCCCAAGTTCAGGCTGATCAAACCCAAGTCCAGCGACGTCAAATCGCTGCTTGGCCACACCAGCCGTTCCAGTGCAGAACTCAGAATCCAGGCGCAATAAGGAGGGAACCCTATGAGCCAGAACGTATTCCAGTTTATCGATGTCCAGCGGGTCGACCCGCCCAAGAAGCCGCTCAAGATCCGCAAGATCCAGTTCGTGGAGATCTACGAGCCCTTCAACCAGGCCCAGGTCGGCATGCAGGCAGATCGCTGCCTCGACTGCGGCAACCCCTATTGCGAGTGGAAGTGCCCGGTACACAACTACATCCCCAACTGGCTGAAGCTGGCCAACGAGGGACGCATTCTGGAGGCGGTGGAGCTCTCCCACCAGACCAACAGCCTGCCGGAGGTATGTGGCCGCGTTTGCCCGCAAGACAGACTGTGTGAGGGTGCCTGCACCCTCAACGACAGATTCGGCGCCGTGACCATCGGCAACATCGAAAAGTACATCACCGACAAGGCCTTCGAGATGGGCTGGCGCCCGGATCTCTCCAAGGTGGTCAAGACCGACAAGCGGGTCGCCGTCATTGGCGCGGGCCCCGCGGGCCTTGCCTGTGCCGACGTGCTGGCACGCAATGGCGTCACCCCTGTGGTGTTCGACAAGTACCCGGAGATAGGTGGCCTGCTCACCTTCGGTATCCCCTCCTTCAAGCTGGAGAAAGAGGTGATGCAGCGCCGCCGCGAGATCTTCGAGGGGATGGGAGTGGAGTTTCGTCTCGAGACCGAAGTGGGCCGTGACGTCACCTTCGCCGATCTGCTCGGCGAGTTCGATGCGGTCTTCCTCGGGGTCGGCACCTACAAGTACATGAAGGGCGGCTTTGCCAACGAAGAGGCGCCGGGGGTCTACGACGCCCTGCCCTACCTCATCTCCAACGCCAATCGCTTGCTGGGCTTCGAGAAGGCGCAAGCCGATTACATCGACTTCGCCGGCAAGCAGGTAGTGGTGCTGGGGGGCGGCGACACCGCCATGGACTGCGTGCGCACCGCCATCCGCCAGGGGGCCGATCGGGTGATCTGTGCCTACCGCCGGGATGCCGAGAACATGCCGGGCTCCAAGCGGGAGGTGAAAAACGCCCAGGAGGAAGGGGTGGAATTCATGTTCAACCTCCAGCCCATCGGCGTGGAGCTGGACGCCCACGGCCGCACCTGCGGCATCAAGGTGGTGAGCACAGAGCTCGGCGCCCCCGATGCCAATGGCCGCCGCAATCCGGTAGTCATTGAAGGCTCCGAGCAGGTGCTGCCCGCCGATGCGGTGGTGATGGCGTTCGGCTTCCAGCCCAACCCCCAGCCCTGGATGGCAGAGCACGGCGTCGAGCTCGACGGCCGGGATCGCATCAAGGCGCCCGAGAAGGCCGAGTACGCCTTCCAGACCAGCAACCCCAAGGTGTTCGCCGGTGGTGACGCGGTGCGCGGCTCGGATCTGGTGGTAACCGCCATCTATGAGGGTCGCAAGGCGGCCGAAGGGATCATGGACTACCTGGCCGTGTGATCTGCCGTCGCAACCACGCTGTCATGCAAACAGCCCCGCTCGTGCGGGCAATGCTGTTCAGATAAGCACATTTTTGACTAATTATTCATAAATGCGACTTGAGTTGGGGGAGCAAGGCTGTTTCCAGTCGATGTTCCTTCAGCCTTTATCCAGCGTGGCTTGCAATAGAAAGAGGGAGGCATCATGCCTCCCTCATTTTTAGCCCTGATACTACGTGGACTGGAACTCAAATTCTCTTAAGTGAACAGCATTGCGCTCGTGCGGGGCTGTTTTTTATCTCGCTCTCAATCCGCCAGAACCGGCTAGATACTCCAGCTCTCCGGCAGCCGTTCGGTGAGGGTGGAGATGTATTCGAAGGTACGCGCCCGCTTGGGGGTGGTGAACATCTGGCGCGCACTGCCCGCCTCCACCACCTCCCCGGCCTCCAGGAAGATCACCTGCTGCGCAATCTGGGCCGCCAGGCGCAAGTCATGGGTGGCGATCAGCATGGTAGTCCCCTCACTGGCCAGCTGGCGCAGCACGGCCACCACCTCCTGGGCAAGCTCGGGATCCAGTGCCGAGGTGGGCTCGTCACAGAGCAGCACCTTGGGGGATGGCGCCAGCGCCCGGGCAATGGCGACCCGCTGCTGCTGACCGCCGGAGAGGGTGGCAGGCACCGCCTCGGCCTTGTGCCTGAGCCCCACCTTGTCGAGCAGTTGCAGGGCGCGCGCCACTGCCCTCTCCCTGGGCCACTTCAACACGGTCACCAACCCTTCCATCACGTTCTCCAGCACCGTCATGTGCGGGAACAGCTGGAAATTCTGGAACACCATGCCGGTCTGCTGGCGCAGGGCCTGCACGCTTTGCCGTGACAGATGCCGGGTAAAGTCGAGCTCGCTGCCCCCCAGCACCAGCTGGCCTGCATCGGGTCGCTCCAGCAGGTTCACGCAGCGCAGCAAGGTACTCTTGCCGCTGCCGGAGGGACCGATCAGGGCGGTGACGCTGCCCGCGGCCATCGCCAGCCCCACCCCTTTCAACACGCGCTGCCCCGCAAACTGTTTCTCGATGCCACTCAAGCGGATCATAGGGCGACCTCCCGGGTCTCTTTGTGAGCCAGTCGCTGCTCCAGCCTGTCTTGCAGGGTGGAGAGCACCGAGCTGAACATCAGGTAGATGAGGGCCGTCTCGATATAGAGAATGAGCGGCTCATAGGTGACGGAGGCGAGGCGCTGGGCCGCCTGAAACAGCTCGGGCACGGTCACCGCCGCCGCCAGCGACGTGTCTTTGACCAGGGAGATGAAGGTGTTGGAGAGCGGTGGCACCGCGATGCGCGCCGCCTGCGGCAGGATCACCCGCCACATGACCTGGGGCCAGTTCATGCCGATGGAGTAGGCTGCCTCTGGCCGCCAGGGTGGCACGAATGATCTCCGAGCTGTAGGGCACCGATGTTGAGGGTGAAACCGATGACGGCGGCGGTGAAGGCGTCAAGCACGATGCCGGCGCTCGGCAGACCGTAAAAGATCAGAAACAGCTGCACCAGCAGGGGCGTGCCCCGAATAAGCCAGACATAGAAGCGGACCAGTATCACCAGCGGAGCCGGACCATATAATCTGGCCAGCGCCACCGACAAGCCAGGGCGGGAGCACACTTTGTTGATATTTTAACCAAAGAATAACTGAGCCCGATAGTCGTCATTCCAGCCGGCTCT
>NZ_JAPDBQ010000157.1:0-9437 GCF_027705325.1 Aeromonas sp. QDB18 | reverse complement strand
CGATTGGATCGGACATACTGAGTACAGTGAAACCAGAATAGAGCAATTAGATCACATCTTTAATCTGATTGGTATAACTCTATTTTTACAACCCAACAAAACGCCCCCCATCTTGCGATGGAGGGCGTTTTTATTTTCTGGCTATTGGGCCAGAGTGACCCAATGTTCAGGAATTACAGGGGCTGTTACAGGGACTCTGCGGTCGCAACCACGTTTTCCACGGTAAAGCCGAATTCCTTGAACAGCAGCTCGGCCGGTGCGGACTCACCGAAGGTGCGCATGCCGATGATCTTGCCGCCAAAGCCCACGTACTTGTACCAGTAGTCGGCGATGCCCGCTTCGATGGCCACACGCTTGGTGACGGCGGCCGGCAGGACGGACTCTTTGTACTCGGCAGATTGAGCGTCGAACACGTCGGTAGACGGGATGGAGACCACGCGCACGGCACGGCCCTTGGCAGTCAGCTGCTCATAGGCAGCCACGGCCAGCTCCACTTCAGAACCGGTGGCGATCAGGATCAGCTCCGGGGTACCGGCGCAATCCTTCAGCACGTAACCACCCTTGGCGGCATCGGCCAGTTGCTGGGCGGTGCGGTCCATCTGGGCCAGGTTCTGACGGGAGAAGATCAGGGAGGTCGGGCCGTCGGTACGCTCGATGGCGTGTTTCCAGGCGATGGCGGACTCTACCTGGTCACACGGGCGCCAGGTGCTCATGTTCGGGGTCAGACGCAGGGAGGCGATCTGCTCCACCGGCTGGTGAGTCGGACCATCTTCACCCAGACCGATGGAGTCGTGGGTGTAGACGAAGATGGCGCGCTGCTTCATCAGGGCGGCCATGCGCAGGGCGTTGCGGGCGTACTCCATGAACATCAGGAAGGTGGCGCCGTAGGGGATGAAACCACCGTGCAGGGCGATGCCGTTCATGATGGCGGACATGCCGAACTCGCGCACGCCGTAGTGGATGTAGTTGCCTGCGGCGCTCTCGGGAGTCAGGGACTTGGAGCCGGACCACATGGTCAGGTTGGACGGCGCGAGATCCGCGGAGCCGCCCATGAATTCCGGCAGCAGCTTGCCGAAGGCTTCCAGGGAGTTCTGGGACGCTTTACGGGTCGCGATCTTGGCCGGGTTGGCCTGCAGGGTTTCGATGATCTTGGCGGATTCAGCAGCCCAGTTGGCCGGCAGCTCGCCAGTGGTGCGGCGCTTGAATTCGGCAGCCAGGGCCGGGTGAGCGGCTTCATAGGCGGCGAACTTGGCAGCCCAGTCGGATTCGAGCTTGGCGCCCTTCTCCTGACCGTTCCACTCGGCGGCGATGTCGGACGGGATGACGAACGGCGCGTGGTCCCACTTCAGGAAGGCACGGGCGGCGGCGATCTCGTCGTTGCCCAGCGGTGCGCCGTGGCAGTCGTGGGAGCCGGACTTGTTCGGGGAACCGTAGCCGATGATGGTGCGGCAGCAGATCAGGGTCGGCTTGCCGCTCTCGGCCTTGGCGGCTTCGATGGCGGCGTTGATGGCTTCCGGGTTGTGACCGTCAACGGCCGGGATGACGTGCCAGCCGTAGGCTTCGAAGCGCTTGGGAGTGTCGTCGGTGAACCAGCCTTCTACGTGACCATCGATGGAGATGCCGTTGTCATCCCAGAACGCGATCAGCTTGCCCAGACCCAGGGTGCCGGCCAGGGAGCAGGCTTCGTGGGAGATACCTTCCATCAGGCAGCCGTCGCCCATGAAGGCGTAGGTGTAGTGGTCGACGATGTCGTGACCCGGCTGGTTGAACTGCTCGGCCATGGCCTTCTCGGCGATCGCCATGCCCACGGCGTTGGTGATGCCCTGACCCAGCGGGCCGGTGGTGGTTTCAACGCCCGGCGCATAACCGTACTCCGGGTGACCCGGGGTGCGAGAGTGCAGTTGGCGGAAGTTTTTCAGATCGTCGATGGAGAGGTCATAACCGGAGAGGTGCAGCAGGGAGTACAGCAGCATGGAGCCGTGGCCGTTGGAGAGAATGAAACGGTCGCGGTCGGCCCACTTGGGGTTGTTCGGGTTGTGTTTGAGGTGGCTGCGCCACAGCACTTCAGCGATATCCGCCATTCCCATGGGGGCGCCCGGGTGACCGGAGTTGGCTTTTTGAACGGCATCCATACTCAATGCACGAATGGCATTGGCAAGCTCTTTACGAGAAGGCATCTGTATCTCCTGCGATTGCTTCATTTGATGGCCAAGATTAAGGCGCGTTATTGTCCCAGCAGGGGGCGCGGCGTGCAAATATTATCTGGGCGAATAAAGTGGCTTTGGGAGCACAATCGCTTTTCTGGGCGGGGAAAACGATTCAATCCGCCCCCTGCCTTACCTCCATGGAGGTGGATCCCTTCCCCATCCCGCCCCGGGCGGCTCCCCCCCCAAATAGTGCTGGCAATCACCGGATGACCTATTTAAAATAGACGTCCAGATGTAGATACCTCTACAGTCATCCTGTCATTATCCGGTTATGGCCAAGGCGATAACCCTTACGAATCGAGAACCAAACATGGCAAAGCTGTTTACTTCCGAGTCGGTCTCCGAAGGCCATCCCGATAAAATCGCCGACCAGATCTCCGATGCGGTGCTGGACGCCATCCTGCAGCAGGACACCAAGGCGCGCGTCGCCTGCGAAACCCTGGTCAAGACCGGCATGGTGATGGTAGCCGGCGAAGTGACCACCTCTGCCTGGGTCGACATCGAACAGATCGTGCGCGACACCGTGCGCGAGATTGGTTACACCCACTCCGACATGGGCTTCGACGCCGACTCCTGCGCCGTGCTGAACGCCATCGGCAAACAGTCTCCGGACATCAACCAGGGCGTCGACCGTACCGACCCGCTGGAGCAAGGTGCCGGTGACCAGGGCCTGATGTTCGGCTACGCCACCAACGAAACCGACGTGCTGATGCCCGCCCCCATCACCTATTCCCATCTGCTGGTGAAGCGTCAGGCAGAAGTGCGCAAGAACGGCACCCTGCCGTGGCTGCGTCCGGACGCCAAGAGCCAGCTGACCTTCGCCTACGACGACGCAGGCAAGATCCTGGGTGTCGATGCCGTGGTGCTCTCCACCCAGCATTGCGACTCCATCAGCCACAGCGATCTGGTGGAAGCGGTGCGCGAAGAGATCATCAAGCCGGTGCTGCCCGCCGAGTGGATCAACAAGGACACCAAGTACTTCATCAACCCGACCGGCCGTTTCGTCATCGGCGGCCCCATGGGTGACTGCGGTCTGACCGGTCGCAAGATCATCGTCGACACCTACGGCGGGATGGCCCGTCACGGTGGTGGCGCCTTCTCCGGCAAGGATCCGTCCAAGGTGGACCGCTCCGCCGCCTACGCCGCCCGCTACGTGGCCAAGAACATCGTGGCCGCAGGTCTCGCGGATCGCTGTGAAGTGCAGGTCTCCTACGCCATCGGCGTGGCCGAGCCCACCTCCATCAGCGTCGAAACCTTCGGTACCGGCAAGGTGGCCGAAGCCCTGCTGGTCAAGCTGGTGCGCGAGTTCTTCGAGCTGCGCCCCTATGGCCTCATCGAGATGCTGGATCTGAAGCGCCCGATCTACCAGGCAACCGCCGCTTACGGCCACTTCGGCCGCGACGAGTTCCCCTGGGAGAAGACCGACAAGGCCGAGCTGCTGCGCGCTGCCGCTGGCCTGTAAGGCTCGAGGTTGTGATAAAAGGGGAGCCTGGCTCCCCTTTTGCTTTTGTGTCCGTCCCGAGGATCCCATGCCTGCCACTGCCACCCGGCCTGACCCCGCCCTCATCGAGACGCTGCTCGCACGCGTCGAGGCCTGCTTTGTGCAGGCCGAAACGCGCCTTGGCCGCACCTTTCCCCGCCCGCAAGTCCATTGCAACATGCGGGGCCGGGCGGCAGGGTCTGCGCGGCTGCAAACCTGGGAGCTGCGCTTCAACCCGGCGCTCTATCAGGCCAATCAGCAGGCGTTTCTCAGGGAAGTGGTGCCCCACGAGGTGGCGCACCTGCTGGTCTATGCGCTCTGGGGAGAGGGGCGCGGCAAGAGCCGAGTACTGCCCCACGGCCGCCAGTGGCAGTCGGTGATGCGGGAGCTGTTCGGCCTCGAACCCAGCACCACCCACAGCTTCGATCTGGGGGTGCTGGCCCAGCGCACCTTCGTGTATGCCTGCGCCTGCCAGCAGCATCCCCTCTCGGTGCGCCGCCACAACAAGGTGATGCGCGGCGAGGCCCGCTATCACTGCCGCCGCTGTCGCCAGCCCCTGGTGTGGCAGCGCGACACGACGGCGGATTGAGTCACCCCGTGTCGCGCTCCTGTGATAGGGTGCGCGCTTACTTCATTCAACTGTCTCATTACCAAGGATATTCATGTTTCGCCCTCTGCTCTCCCTCTGCCTGGCCCTGCTGGTCAGCGCCCCGGCCCATGCCGACAACATCCAGACCTTTCGCGCCGCCAAGCAGGATCTGAACAAGCTCTACCAGAGCCACCCCGTCACCTTCTACTGCGGTTGCAACATCAAGTTCAGCGGCAAGAAGATGGCCCCCGACTGGGAGAGCTGCGGCTACCTGCCGCGCAAGCAGGCCGAGCGGGCCTCCCGCATCGAATGGGAGCACGTGGTGCCCGCCTGGGAGTTCGGCCACCAGCTCCAGTGCTGGCAGGACGGGGGTCGCAAGAATTGCGGCAAGAGCGACGAGTTCAACAGGATGGAGGGAGACATGCACAACCTCTTCCCCGCCATCGGCGAGGTGAACGGTGATCGGGCGAACTTCCGCTTCAGCGACTGGAACGGCAAACCGAACCAGTACGGCAAGTGCCAGATGCTGGTGGACTTCAAGGAGCGCCAGGTGCAGCCGCCCAAGGGGCCGGTGCGTGGCCAGATCGCCCGCGCCTACCTCTACATGAGCCAGCAGTACGGACTGCGTCTGGCGGCCCAGCAGCGCAAGCTTTACGAAGCCTGGGACAGGCAGTATCCGGCTGATCGCTGGGAGTGCGAGCGCAACCGCCGTATCGGCAAGCTGCAGGGCAATACCAATCCCTTCATTGAAAAGCAGTGCCAATAACCCCATTTGACCAGGGAGGGGGAGCGTCCCCCTCCTCCTGAATCCCTTCACTCTCTGTCTCGCGAGCCTTGCTCGCCGCCGTGCAGTAGGGTATTGAAGGGTTTCCAAGCAAGAGACTGACTATCAGCCATGCGCATTCCACGTATCTATGAACCGGCCAGCCTGCAGGTGGGCCAGACCCTCGCCCTGTCGGAAGACGGTGCCAATCACATCGGCCGCGTGCTGCGCATGCAGCCGGGCCAGCAGCTCGAGCTGTTCAACGGCGACGGCCACCAGTACCCCGCCACCATCACCAGTGTGGGCAAGAAGTCCGTTGAGGTGACCATCGACAGTTGCGAGACCCGCTCGGTGGAGTCACCGCTGGCCATCCACCTGGGTCAGGTGATCAGCCGCGGCGACAAGATGGACTTCACCATCCAGAAATCCGTGGAGCTCGGCGTCACCTGCATCACGCCCCTCTTCTCCGAGCGCTGCGGCGTCAAGCTGCCCGCCGATCGGCTGGAGAAAAAGCGCGAGCAGTGGCAGAAGGTGGTGATCAGTGCCTGCGAGCAGTGCGGTCGCAATACCGTGCCCGAGGTGCGCATGCCGATGGAGCTGGACGCCTGGCTGGCGGAAGAGACCCAGGAGCTCAAGCTCAACCTGCACCCGCGCGCCCCTTACAGCATCAACACCCTGCCCATCCCCGAGCACGGCGTGCGCCTGCTGATCGGCCCGGAAGGGGGCTTGTCCAGCGACGAGATCGCCCGTACCGTGCAGGAAGATTTCAAGGAGATGCTGCTGGGGCCGCGGGTGCTGCGCACCGAAACCGCCGCCCTGACGGCGATTACTGCGCTTCAGTGCCGCTTTGGCGATCTGGCCTGACAGCCGACCCCACCCCGGCCCTCCCCTTCGAAGGGGAGGGAGCAACAGGCACCTCCCCCTTGTGAAGGGGGAGGCAGGGAGGGGGTCATCACATCCAATCGAGCCACCAGAAGGAATCTCGGATGACCATCAAACTCGGCATCGTGATGGACCCCATCTCGGCCATCAACATCAAGAAGGACTCCAGCTTCGCCATGCTCGAAGAGGCGCAAAAGCGCGGCTACGAGCTGTTCTATCTGGAGATGAAGGATCTCTACATGGAGGCCGGTCGCGCCTTCGGTACCATGCGCCCGCTCACCGTCAAATATGACTATGCCGACTGGTACACGCTGGGCGAGGTGGTGGATCAGCCGCTCTCCAGCCTGGATGTGATCCTGATGCGCAAGGATCCCCCCTTCGACACCGAGTTCATCTACGCCACCTACATGCTGGAACGGGCCGAGGATGAGGGTTGCCTCATCGTCAACAAGCCCCAGAGCCTGCGCGACGCCAACGAGAAGCTTTACACCGCCTGGTTTGCCGAGCACACCCCGACCACGCTCGTCACTCGCAGAGCAGACAAGCTGCGTGCCTTCCACGCCCAGCACAAGGACGTCATCCTCAAACCGCTGGACGGCATGGGCGGCGCCTCCATCTTCCGCATGAAGGAGGATGACGCCAACGTCGGTGTCATCATCGAGACATTAACCTCTCACGGCAGCCAGTACTGCATGGCGCAGACCTATCTGCCCGCCATCAAGGATGGCGACAAGCGGGTGCTGGTGGTGGATGGCGAGCCGGTACCTTACTGCCTGGCCCGCATTCCGGCCCAGGGTGAGACCCGTGGCAACCTGGCGGCCGGCGGCCGTGGTGAGGCGCGCCCTTTGAGTGAAGCGGACTGGGCCATCGCCCGCGCGGTAGGCCCGACCCTGAAAGAGAAGGGGCTCATCTTCGTCGGCCTCGACATCATCGGCGATCGCCTGACCGAGATTAACGTCACCAGCCCGACCTGCATCCGCGAGATTGAGGCGGCCTTCGACGTCTCCATTACCGGCATGCTGATGGACGCCATCGAGCGCCGACTGGGCCGCTGACCCCTTCGTTGCTGCGGCGAGGACACACACACACAAGGGGCCGTGAGGGCCCCTTTGACTACCGCCCTCCTGCCGGCAAAAAGCGGTTTTGCCCGCCGCCATCAACTGCCATAATCACCCCAAATACCTTTGCACGCTTAGAGATACATACGCTCCATGCAAACACTGCAAAATCACTTTCTGCTCGCCATGCCGAGCCTCACGGACGCCTATTTCCAGCGCTCCCTGGTCTATCTGTGCGAACACAGCAGCGAAGGCGCCATGGGACTGGTGGTCAACATTCCGGTCGACATGTCCCTGGACGCCATGCTGACCAAGCTCAACCTCAATCCCCCCGCCACCGCCGAGATGAAACAGCCGGTGTTGCAGGGGGGCCCGGTGCACGGGGATCGCGGCTTCGTGCTGCACAGCTTCCGCCCGGGGTTCAACTCCACCCTGCAGGTGAGCGACGAGATGATGGTCACCACCTCCAAGGACATTCTGGAGACCCTGGGCACCGACGAGGCGCCGGACCACTGGCTGGTGGCGCTCGGTTACGCCGGCTGGAGTGCAGGCCAGCTCGAGCAGGAGCTGGTGGATGGCGCCTGGTTGGTGATCCCCCCCAATCCCAAGCTGGTCTTCGATACCCCCATCCACCTGCGCTGGCAGCAAGCCGCAGCGAGCATTGGGGTCAACCCCCTGCACCTCTCCAGCCAGGTGGGCCATAGCTGACACCCCGGCCCTCCCCCACGAGCAGGGGGAGGCAGGGAGGAGGCTTCCCCCTTCATTTATCCATCCATTTCGAGGAGACCCCATGTCATCACGCAGCATCATGGGCTTTGACTACGGCACCAAGAGCATCGGTGTCGCCATCGGCCAGGAGCTCACGGGCAGCGCCCGCCCCCTTCGCTCCCTCAAGGCGAACGACGGCATCCCCAACTGGGACGAGATAGAGAAGCTGATCAAGGAGTGGCAACCGGATCTGCTGATCGTCGGTCTGCCGCTCAACATGGATGGCACGGAGCAAGAGATCACGGTGCGGGCCCGCAAATTCGGCAATCGCCTGCATGGCCGTTTCGGCAAGCCGGTGGAATTCAAGGATGAGCGACTCACCACCACGGATGCCCGCGCCCGCCTGTTTGAACGTGGCGGCTACAAGGCGCTGGACAAGGGGAGCGTGGACGGCGTCTCCGCCCAGCTCATCGTCGAAGCCTGGATGGAAGAGCAGTACGACTAAACCGGGGTGCCTCCTCCCCCTTGCTTCTCTTTCGCCGCCCCGCTCTCCATGGGCCCGCCCCAGGCAAAACGCGTCATCCCCGCCGCGGCCAGGCCATAGAGCCGCCGGATCTCCCCCCGCAACCACATCACCTTGGCATCCTGATTGTGGCGCTTGTGCCACAGCAGGATGAAGGCGATCTCCAGCTGGGCATAGAGAGACTCTTCCAGCGGCAACGGCATGGGGATGAGGTCGGGGTGATGTCTGGCGGCATAGTCCGCGCAATATGAAGGCACCACGGCGATCAGCTCGTGGCTCTTTTGGGCGGCGATATGCAGCGCCTGCTCGAAGCTCGCCACCATGATGGGCACCTGCCGCCTGTGGCCTTCGTCCTCCAGCAGATCGTCCAGTGCCCAGCTGTCGCTGGCCTCCCACACCACGCTCACCTGGGGGCAGGCCAGAAAGCGGGTCAGCGACCACGTCTGCCCGAGCAAGGGGTGATCCTTGCGCAGGAACACCACGGGACGATCGCAGAACAGCACCTCATGATCGATGTAATAGGGCAGCCGGTTGACCCTGGCATGGGAGCGGCCGTGGGTCTCCCGGGCGCAGAAGCCGAGGTCCGCCTCCCCGTTGACGATGTCGTTGAGGGAGTGGTGATCCCAGCCCAGCATCCTGACCACGGAATGGGGGTACTTCTGGTAGATGGTCGTGGGCAGCTCGCTCAGGAAGCTGATGCCGAAGGGGGACTCCATCACCAGACTGAAGCGGGCCCCCTCGGGGATCGCCTCGCGGTTGAGGGTGCTGATGCTCTCGGTGAGCTGGAACCAGGTCTTGAGCTCCTCTGCTAGGGTCAGGGAGAGGTTGGTCGGCTGCAAGCCCTGGCGCACGCGCACGAAGAGGGGGTCCCCGAACCAGTCCCGCAGCTTGCCGAGCGCCTTGCTCACCGCCGACGGGGTGACACACAGCTTCTTGGCCGTCCCCGCCACGCTGCGCTCCTGCATCAGGTGCCTGAAGACCACCAGCAGGTTCAAATCGAGTTCACCCAGATTGCGCATCGTTTCTCTCCTATCCCCGAGCCCGGACTCGCCGGATCGCACGCCATGGTAGCAGCACCTTGACCACCAGGTAACCGAGCAGCGCCAGCAGGAGTGCCAGGATCAGCATCCAGAGCGCAGGCATCCCCAGAGTAACGGTTCACCCAGACCAGTTGACAGGTAAAAAATGAGACGATCGTCCGGTGATCCACTATTGCCTCTTGCGTGA
>NZ_JAPDBQ010000156.1:0-9499 GCF_027705325.1 Aeromonas sp. QDB18 | reverse complement strand
AAGGAGTTGGCGGCTCAATGAATTGCTGAATTAACTGCTGCAACTTTCGTTGCTTTGGTCACTTCATCAGACATTGAAAATCAAAAATTGTTTTTGATGCTCGATGCTGTGAGTGCCCACACAGATTGCTTGATTCAAATTGTTAAAGAGCGACGCAGCCTTTGGCTGCTGCGGGAGTGGCATTCTACTCAACCGCCTTCTCGAGTCAAGCCTTATTTTCAAAGGCTTTTCGAGGCTACCGACCGGCTTGTTTGCGTTGCCGCTTGCCCTGTCGATGGAGGCGCATTATAGAGACATAGATCACATTGGCAAGCTCTCATCGCAATAAAATTGCGAAAAAATGCCAATTCTTAGTTATTCATATCAAAACACAGTTTTTATACAGACTTACCCACAGGGCAAGCCCCAGAAGGGCTCATTCTGCACCCTATTACCTCCCGTTCCTCTCTGCCCGTCTCCTGTTCGAAGGGTTGCTGACCATATCAATCCGTATTTAAAGGAAGAGAATCGCAAAGTGACGCTCAGACCAGTCCTGCCTCAGCAACCCAGGCAGCGATCAGCTCGGCTGCCGCCATGGAGCGGCAGCCCGATATATTCTGCCCGGCCCAGAGTGGCGAGAAACCGCGGTCACCCGCCTTTTCGGCTGCGGCACGCAACGGAGCCAATGCGCCGCTGGCATACGGGAAGTCTGGCGGCAGCACCGAAAGAGGGCCGAGTTCCCGCATCAAGCGGTTGACTATGCCCCGCGCCGGACGGCCGCTGAACAGATTGGTCAGTGCGGTGTGTTGGCCATGCCTCCCCTGCAGCGCCGCACGGTGCAGGGGCGAGGTCGTCGCCTCGTGGCAGCAGAGGAACGCCGTTCCCACCTGGACTGCGCTGGCCCCCAGTGCCAAGGCAGCCTTGATCCCCTTGCCGTCGACTATGCCCCCGGCGGCGATGACCGGGATCGCTACTGCCGCCACTACCTGTGGCAGAAGGGTAAAGGTGCCCTGCTGCAAGCTGAGATCCTCACTCAGGAAGTGACCGCGATGGCCACCCGCCTCCAGCCCCTGGGCGATGACGGCATCGGCTCCGTGGTCAGCAAGCCACTGCGCTTCTGCCACCGTGGTGGCGCTGGCAAACACTTTTGCGCCTGTGGCTTTTACCTGGGCAAGCAATTCGGGCTCGGGCAAGCCGAAGTGGAAACTGACCACGGCAGGTCTGAACTCTGCAAGCAGGGCCGCATGCTCGTCATTGAAGGGGGCCCGAGAGGGGGCTCGCGACGGCGCCGCGGCATCCACCCCGAACTCGGCGTAATAGGGTAACAGTACCTGGCGCCAGCGCTGCTCCGCTGCCGGTTCCGGCTCGTGCTGCCGATGGCAAAAGAAGTTGATGTTGTATGGGCCTGGCCCGCTGGCGGCGAGGCGGCTCAGCTCCTGGTGCAGCTCGGCACCACTCAGCATGGCGGCAGGCAGGGAGCCCAGTGCCCCCGCACTGGTCGCCGCCATCGCCAGGGCGCTGTTCTGCACGCCCGCCATGGGGGCCTGAATGACGGGATAGCGCATCCCCAGTTCGGCAAAGAGCGTCATATGATGGTTTCCTGTTTCTGATGGTCAGTCTGATTGTGCGCCAGAGGCGGGTTGAGTCGGCAGATCGCACCTGACGTGCTGACACGTCGTCTGGCGATATCGCCTGTCCAGTTCCCGGCCAGACATCCTGTCTTGGCTTTCATCCATCAGGCTCCTTGAGGTTCATTGCACATCGGGCCCGCGAAGGGCCCGAACGTGAAGTGTCAACGCACGCTGCGCAGCAGGAAGTCCGGCTGGCCACAGGAGCGGCGCTCCCGCTTCTGCATCTCGTCGGAGCAGGGGACGGCATCCGTTCCCTGCTTGTTGATGCAGATGTAGATCTCCCGCAGGAAACGGCCCCCATCAGCGCAAGCCACCGTGATGTTGTCGGGGGCCAGCCACGGGTTGGCGCTCGCCAGATCGGCCTTGAGCTGGAAGCTGGTTTTGCGCAGCGGCTCTTCCGGCGATTGATAGGCGGCCGGGATCTTCACCTTCTGGCGCAGATCGCTGGCCAATTGGTGAAATGCCTCCTGGCTCAGCCCGGAACAGGTGCCGTGCTTCTCCCATTCATGGCGATAGAGGAAGCGGCTGGGGTAGAGCCCGGCAAACTGTTGCTCCATATCCGCATCCAGCCGCTCGCGGGTGCAGCTGGCGGGGTAGCCGCGCTGATACTGGGGCCAGAGCCCATGCAGCACGAACCCCAGCTTGCGGGCGCACTGCTCCCGATCCCCTGGCTTGATGGCGCAATGCTCGGGCGACCAGGAGAGTGCCATGGCGTAATAGTCAAACTCCCCCGCATAGCCTTTGCCCTGGGCGGCGGAGATCCACAACAGCGACCCCACCAGCCATACCATGACCTGCTTCATCTCTCGTTCCCCCTCATCTCTTTGCACCCGGTTGCGCCCCATTTTGCGCCCTCATGCTCCCATAACAGGGAGTCAAAGAACAATCGCTCAAAATGGCCTTACTCACTATGGGTCAGACCAATAAAAGGTTTCCCCTGCCGGATCAGAGGCGTAAGCTGGCTCTCCGGCGGGCCTTCATGACGCGCCACGTTTCCCCGATTTCATCAGCAACAGGACGTAACATGATCCGCAAGAATCCCTCAGGTCACCTGCCCGTTATCGACGAATCCGCCTATATCGACAAGACCGCCATCATCTGTGGCAAGGTGATCATCAAGGAGAACGTGTTTGTCGGCCCCTATGCCGTGATCCGCGCAGACGAAGTGGACGAGAGCGGTGACATGGAACCCATCGTCATCGGCGCCAACTCCAACATTCAGGATGGCGTCGTCATCCACTCCAAATCCGGCGCTGCCGTCACCATCGGCGAGTTCAGCTCCATCGCCCACCGCAGCATCGTCCACGGCCCCTGCGAAGTGGGTAACCGGGTCTTCATCGGCTTCAACAGCGTGCTGTTCAACTGCCACATCGGCGAAGGGTCCGTGGTGCGCCACAACTCCGTGGTCGATGGCTGCGATATTCCCCCCGGCTTCTATGTCCCCTCCACCACCCGCATCAACCAGCAGAGCGATCTGGCGCAGATCCCGCGCGTCACCGTGGACGCCACCGAGTTCTCCGAGGATGTGGCTCACACCAACATCGACCTCGTCAAGGGTTACAAGGCGCTCTCCAACGAGTTTTGATCCGGCGAGCGGTTCACGACACACAACGAGCGCCACGGCGCCCGTTGTCACAACTGTAAAGAGGGCGAAAAGAGGGTGTAAAGGTGGTTGAGCCGGGCGCACGCGTCGCGTTTGATGGGGGCGTTCCCATCAATGGAGTCATCATCATGTCACGCTATCCTGTCGCCCTTGCCCTGCTGCTGGGCACCACGCTCCTTCATGCAGGCGAGATGCCGCCCCCGATGGGCGCCCGCCAAGGAGGCCCCATGACACCGTCCTCCTCCGTGCTCTATCACGCCAGCAAGCAGGGGGCGGATCCCCAGGCCCTGGTCCAGGCGCTGTCCAAAAACATTGATGCCGCCAAGCCGGATACCCGCTACGAGGTCACGGTCAGCGTGCGCGAACTGCCGCCCCAGCCACTCAAACCCCAGCCCGCCGGTGCGCCGCTCAAGGGGCAGTGAGATGAGTCTGCACCGCCCTTCACTCTGGCTGCTTGCCATGGCCATCGCCCTGCCCGCCATGGCGGGTCCGGGGAACATTGGCAGACCGGGCGGATGGGAGAGCCCTGCCCCGCAGTACGGCCATGGGGCTGGCCCTGGCTTCGGCCACCGCGTCGACAGGCTGCCGGGAGGGGTGGAAACACTGCTGCTGGCCGGGCTCACCTACTATGTGCTCGACGGCATTTTCTACCGCCGGCAGGAGAACCACTATGTGGTGGTCTCCCCGCCTCCTCAGGTCCTGGTGGTGGCAGAGACAGGGCTCATCCCTCTTGATCTGGATGGCCGCCGCTATTACGTCAGGGAGGGTCACTACTACCTGCGAGAAATAGACGGGCGCTACACCGAGGTGCCGCCGCCAGCGGCGCTGCGCTGAATCGCACGGAGGAACAGATACGAGCAGGGGGCCTTGGCCCCCTCTTTCATTACAGGGGTTTTACCCCACTCGGGTCTGAGCCGCGTACCTCAGGACGGGTCATGCACTGGCAGCGTCATGGTCACTCTCAGCCCCCCCTGTGCGCGATTGCGCGCCTGGATGGTACCGCCCTGCAGAATCACCGCCTTGCGGGCGATGGCGAGCCCGAGCCCGTAGCCCTTGCCCATGCGGGGTGAGCCGATGCGCACGAAGGGGTCGAAGATCCCCGCCAGCTTCCCCTCCTCCACCCCGGGCCCCCGATCGGCGATGGAGAGCTGCATCTCCTGGCCCAGGCGCAGCACGCGAACATTCACCATCTGGCCCGACTGCGAGAAACGCAGGGCGTTGCGCACCACATTATCCACGGCGCGGCGCACCAGCTCGGCATGCCCCAGCAGGAGGCAACCCTCCCCCAGCGCCGCCTCGAGCGCTATCTCGACTCCGGATTGCTGGGCTTCGAACCTGGCATCCTGGACGACGGTCTCCACCAGCGCCAGCAGGTCGTAGTGGCTCTGCTCAAGCCCGTGGCCCTGCTCGGCACGGGAGAGGGTCAGCAGCTCCCCTATCATCCTGTCCATCCGCTCCGTCTCGAGCCGGATCCGCGCCAGGGCGTCGCTCGCCTTCTCCGGGCGCTGCTCCGCCAGGCCGATGGCCATCTGGATGCGGGCCAGGGGGGATCGCAGCTCGTGGGAGACGTCGTGAAGCAGCTGCTCGCGCCCCTCGACTAGTTGCTGCAACCGCTCCACCATGAGATCGAACTCCTTCGCCACCTCCGTCAGCTCGTCCCGGCGCCAGCGCAGAGCGGGCCAGAGTCTGACCTCCAGATCCCCTCTGGCTACCCGATCGAAGCTGCGCCGCAGGGCGTTCATGGGCCGGGTCAGGTGCCAGGCGAACAGAATGCTGAACAAGAGTCCCCCCAGGCCGCCAATCCAGAGCATGGGCGGAGGAATGTTGAGCCAGGAGAGGGGGCCGGGAGCAAGCCCGCCGGGGAGGACGCGCGGGTCCGCTCTGGTCTGCAGCAGATAGGTCTGCCCGTCGCTGGCAATCACGGTGCGTGTCAGCACGCTGCCCGGGCCAGGTTCCCCGGAGGCTGGCAGCCTGGATGCCCGGGGCGCTGGCCGGGGAGGCGCATCGGAGACATCAAGGAGTGTTATCTGCAGCAACGGCGGCGACATGGCCTGGCTCAATGCCGTCGCAGCCTCGATTCCCCCCTTTGCCAGCACGGCTGCCGCCATCTCCAGATGCTGGCTCGCCAACTGCTGGGCCAGGTGCTCTTCCGGGGGGTCACGCTCGGCACGAAAACCGAGCCAGAGCAGTTGGCTGACCAGCACGATGGCCAGCCAGAACCCCAGCAGAATCTTCCAGAACAAACGTCCCTTGAGGATCACCGTATCTTGTACCCTATGCTGCGCACCGTCTCTATGGTGACGGCCTCCCCCGCTTTTTGCTGCAGTTTCTGCCTCAGGTTGCAGATGTGCACATCGACGCTGCGATCATAGGCCTCCCTCGGGCGCCCTACCCCTTGCAGGGAGAGGGTGTCCTTGGTGACCACCTGCTCCGGTGCTCGCACCAGCAACACCAGCATGTTGAACTCGGTGGCGGTCAGCTCCAGTGGCTCCCCCTGCCAGAGACAGACCCGGTTGGCCGGGGTGACCGTCAGATCCCCCAGGATGAGGGCATCCGGCGAGGGGGTTGCGCTCCCCCCCTCGTTGACCCGCCGCAGAACGGCCCGCAGCCGGGCCACCAGCTCCCTGGGGTAGCAGGGTTTGGGCACATAGTCATCGGCCCCCATCTCCAGTCCCACCACTCGATCCACGTTGTCCCCCTTGGCGGTCAGCATGATGATCGGCAGGCGGCTGCGCTGGCGCACCTGGCGCAGCACCTCGGTGCCGCTCAAGTCGGGCAGCATCACATCCAGCAGCAGGGCGCTGTAACGGCCGGAGAGGGCATGGTGCACACCTTCCCCTCCGGTCAGCACCTGGGTGGTATCAAACCCTTCTCCCCCCAGGTATTCACTCAACATGGCGCCCAGTTCGGCATCGTCATCCACCAGCAGGATCTTCATATGCGGTCTCCCTTGTCGGCGGCCATTTTCGCCGCTTGCCACGCACTTGGCAGCCATTTTTACGAAACCCTTACGCTTGGCGCAAAGAGCCTTAACCCGGCTCTGGGGTAGAGTGCCGCCGTGATCGTCATTCAGGATACAGGTTGTCATGCCCACGTTCTCCCCTCGTCTCTTCTGGCTGCTGCCCCTGTGCGCCCTCGCCCTGTTGCTGGCCTGGCGCCCCCAGGCCAAGGCACCCGCCAGCGACTACATCACCGCCAGCGCAAAGATCCGGGATCTGGAGCAGCTCATCATGGCGGACGGCACCCTGAAGGCGCGCAAGCAGGTGAGCGTGGGCGCCCAGGTGTCGGGCCAGATCAAGAAACTGCACGTGACTCTGGGGCAGGAGGTCAAACAGGGGGAGCTGCTGGTCGAGATCGACGATCTGCCCCAGCAGAACGCCCTCAAGGATGCCCTGGCCCAGCGCGACAACCTCCAGGCCCAGCTGGATTCCAAAGAGGCCACCCTTCGCAATGCCCGCCTGGCATACCAGCGCCAGCGGCAGATCGTCGCAAGAGGTCTTGGCAGCACGGCCGACCATGACAGCGCCAAGGCGACCCTGGACGAGACCCTGGCCGATATCCGGGCCCTCAACGCCCAGCGGGTGCAGGCCGAGATCGCGGTGGACACAGCCCGGGTCAACCTGGGGTATACCCGGATCCTGGCCCCCCTCTCCGGTACCGTGGTGGCCATGCCGGTGGAGGAGGGGCAGACCCTCAACGCCAGCCAGAGCACCCCTACCCTGCTCAAGATTGCCCAGCTCGACACCATGACGGTGGAGGCCAGGATCTCCGAGGCCGACGTCATCAACGTCCGGGTCGGCATGCCGGTCTATTTCACCATTCTTGGCAACAGCCAGCGCCGCTTCGAGGGATCCCTGCGGGCCATCGAGCCCGCCCCCGACACCATCAATGACGACGACACCACCAGCAGCAGCGACAGCAGCGCCATCTATTATCACGGCCTGTTCGAGGTGCCCAACCAGGACGGTCAGCTCAGGATCAGCATGACGGCCCAGGTCTATCTGGTGGTCGCCCGGCTCAAAGATGCGCTGGTGATCCCGGCCATCGCCCTGCAGGGGGATCAGGTCAGGGTGATCGACGACGGAGGCCGGATCAGCCTGCGCCGGGTCAAGGTCGGCCTGAACAACAAGGTGGATGCCCAGATCCTGTCGGGCCTGAGCACCGGTGAGCGGGTCATCGTCAGCGAAGTGAACGCAGGCCAGAGCAACGCCGCCGGGGGCATGCCGCCCCCCATGGGGATGTGACCATGGGCGCCTTGTTGCAACTGCGGGGCATCCGCCGCCACTTCAAAGAGGGTGAGCGCACCGTCACCGTGCTCGATGGCATCGAGCTGGCGATCGCCCGTGGAGAGATGGTGGCCATCGTCGGCGCTTCGGGCTCCGGCAAATCCACCCTGATGAACCTGCTGGGCTGCCTGGATCAGCCGAGCGAGGGGGCCTATCTGGTGGCCGGGCGCGATACTGCCACCCTCAGCCGGGACGAGCTCGCCGCCCTGCGCCGGGAGCACTTCGGCTTCATTTTCCAGCGTTATCACCTGCTGGCGGATCTCGATGCCCGCACCAATGTGGAAGTGCCCGCCCTCTACGCCGGTCTGGATCCGGCCGAGCGACGCCAGCGGGCCGAGGCCCTGCTGACCCGCTTCGGCCTCGCCAGCCGGCTCGAACACAAGCCAAGCCAGCTCTCCGGCGGCCAGCAGCAGCGGGTCAGCATCGCCCGGGCCCTCATCAACGGCGGCGAGGTGATCCTGGCCGACGAGCCGACCGGGGCCCTCGACAGCCAGAGCGGCGCCGAGGTGATGGCGAGCCTTCAAGCTCTGCATCGCCAGGGCCACACCCTGGTGATCGTCACCCACGACATGGACATCGCCCGCCACGCCGAGCGGATCATCGAACTGAAAGATGGCCGAGTGATCGCCGATCGCCGCACGCGCGAGCCACAGGCCCTTCCCCAGGCGACCCAGGCCGCCACCAAGACGTCCGCCAGGGGGCAGATCCCGCTGATGGCGGGGCTCGGCAATGCCCTGCGAATGGCGCTGCGGGCCATGGTTGCCCAGCCTCTGCGCACCTTTCTCACCATGCTCGGCATCATCATAGGTATCGCCTCGGTCGTGACCGTGGTGGCCCTCGGCCAGGGCTCCCGGGAGCGGGTGCTGGAGAACATCAACGCCATGGGCACCAGCACTCTGGAGGTGTTCCCCGGTCGCGGCTTCGGGGACATGCGCTCCGCCACCATACAGACCCTGAGGATCGGGGACGCCGAGGCCATCGCCGGGCTGGACTACGTGCACAGCGTCACCCCCAACCTCAGCACCAGCGCCCCCCTGCGCCTTGGCAGTACCGCCGTCTCCGGCACCATCAACGGGGTCGGCGCCCAGTTCTTCCAGGTCCGGGGCTATCGACTGGCCCAGGGCATGGGCTTCGATCGCCAGAGCGAGGAGAGCCTGGCCCAGGAGGTGGTGATCGACGAGCACACCCGGGACAAGCTGTTCGCCCCGACCCAGTCCCCCCTGGGCCAGGTGATCCTGCTGGGGGATCTGCCCTGCCGGGTGATCGGGGTCGCCATCAAGAACCAGAGCGGCTTTGGCAGCGACGAGACCCTCAACGTCTGGATCCCTCATACCACCGCCATGAGCCGCCTGCTGGGGCAGAGCCATCTGCGCAGCATCAGCGTGCGGGTGCGGGACGAGGTGAGCCTGGACGCCGCCCAGGATGGCATCAGCCGCCTGCTCACCCTGCGCCACGGCAGCCAGGACTTCTTCCTGCTCAACACCGACAGCATCCGCCAGACCATCAGCCAGACCAGCGCCACCCTGACCACGCTGATCGCCCTCATCGCCCTCATTTCCCTGATCGTCGGGGGCATAGGGGTGATGAACATCATGCTGGTCTCGGTCACCGAGCGCACCCGGGAGATAGGGGTGCGGATGGCGGTCGGCGCCCGGACCCGGGACATCCAGCAGCAGTTCCTCATTGAAGCCGTGCTGATCTGCCTGCTGGGGGGCGTGCTCGGCATCGTCCTCTCCCTGGTGCTGGGCCAACTGTTCGACCACTTCAGCAGCGGCGTCTGGATGAGCTACTCCCTTGCCGCCATGGGGGTGGCCTGCCTCTGCGCCAGCCTGATCGGGGTGATCTTCGGCTTCGCCCCGGCCCGCCGGGCCGCCAGGCTGGATCCCATCCACGCACTGGAGCGCGAATAGCCCGCCTTGACGCCCAATGCTGTTCAGATAAGCACATTTTTGACTAATTATTCATAAATGCGACTTGAGTTGGGGGAGCAAGGCTGTTTC
>NZ_JAPDBQ010000155.1:0-10072 GCF_027705325.1 Aeromonas sp. QDB18 | reverse complement strand
CTGTGCTCGGTGATTGATCCGGGAGATCAGATCACCACTTGGCTAGATAGTTCCCCGATTTGTGCAACAAGGCCTCGGTGAGGGGATAAATGACCCAGAGCGGCCCCTTGTTGCGCAGGGTCAGAGCCTTGCCATCCTGCTTCTCGGCCACCAGCACCGGGTACTTCTCCCCGTCTTCCAGCGGCAGTGCGGCCCAGTATTCATTGACCGCGAGGGCCTTGACCTCCTGGCTCTTGAGACCGTAGATCCTGACCAGGTCCCGCAGCAACACCCCGCGATAGAGGTGCTCCCCCTCGGTCCAGGGCGTCCCCGTCTTAACTTCCGTCTGCGGCAAGGCCTCAAACTCGGCACGGGTAAGCACCACCTCCCCCTTGCCATTGCAGCACCCCGCCCCCGCAATTCTGAAGAAGGGCTCCTCCGCCAACACCATACCCGACACGAGCCATCCAGATATCAGCAACACCTTGCCAAGCCACTTGCCCATCACGCACCTCCCTGTCATACGGTTTATTTATTCATCTCACTCTGCTGACTCATATGCAAACAACAGAATGCACCTTCAGACCAAAGTCGCAGTCGTTTGCAACCAGCAACGATTGTGCGTCTTCCAAAAGTATCCAATCGCTTCCCAAAGAATGACACCAGGCGCCACCCCCAGGCAAATGGATTGCACCATTTTTCTTTCACTGGCTCCTCATCAAACCGGATGCCCACCACGGCCGGAAAAAGGTGACAATCTTCGCTACGCATCTGAAAAACAGACACAAAAAGGGCCACTCCATGGAGCGGCCTTCTCATCAGTGCAGTCAGGGTTTAGCTGTCGCGGCGCTTGTTGCCACCGAATTTGCGACCCTTGTCGAAACCGCCTTCACGGCGATCCTTGTTGAAGGGACGGTCACCCTGGGGACGGCGATCCTTGTTGAAAGGACGGTCGCCACGGAACGGACGATCACCACGGGGCGGACGGGGAGCAGTGTTGCCACCGGCCGGCACTTCGGTGTAACGGGTGATCTGCAGCGGACGCTGGCAGACACGGGCCTTCTTGATCACTTCCAGCACCTCGGCGCTCATGCCCTTGGGCAGATCGACGGTGGAGAAGTCATCGGCGATGTCGATGTTGCCGATGAAGCGGCTCTCGATGTTCGCTTCGTTGGCGATGGCACCCACGATCTGGCCCGGCTTGACGCCGTGATGGGCACCCACGTCGACGCGGTAGCGCTCCATCTCCACGTCCGGGTTGTCTTTCAGTGGACGCGGCTCCAGGGACGGCATGCGACGGGCCGGACGATCGCCACGGTCACCGAAGTCACGACCGCCACGGTCGTTGAACTCACGACGCTCGAAGCCACCGCGATCGTTGCCGGCGTTGAACACCGGATCCGGAATGGAGTCATCCAGCAGCAGCGGTTGGTCGCCCTGTACCAGCTTGGCCAGTGCAGCAGCCAGCTCCAGCGGATCGGCAGAATCTTCTTCGATCAGCTCGTTCACCAGGTTGTGGTAGATCTCGAGCTCTTCACCCATCATGGTTTCGCGGATGCGCTCCTTGAACTTGGCCAGACGGTGCTGGTTGATGTCCTCGGTGCTCGGCATCTTCATCGGCTCGATCGCTTGACGAGTTGCGTGCTCGATGGCGCGCAGCATGCGACGCTCGCGCGGTGCCACGAACAGGATGGCTTCACCCTTGCGACCAGCACGGCCGGTACGGCCGATACGGTGAACATAGGATTCGGTGTCGTAGGGGATGTCGTAGTTCACCACGTGGGTGATGCGCTCAACGTCCAGACCGCGGGCGACCACGTCGGTGGCGATCAGAATGTCCAGCTGGCCCTGACGCAGCTTGTCGACGGTACGCTCACGCAGCTTCTGCGGGATGTCACCGTGCAGCGCTTCACAGGCGTGACCACGGGCAGCCAGCTTGCCTGCCAGCTCTTCGGCGGCGTTCTTGGTACGCACGAACACCAGCAGGGCTTCGTAGGATTCCACTTCCAGCAGACGGGTCATGGCGTCCAGCTTGTGCAGACCGGTCACCTGCCAGTAACGCTGGCGAATGGTGGTTGCGGTCGCGGTCTTGGAAGCGATCTTGATCTCTTTGGGCTGCTTCAGGTGCTTCTGGGCAACACGACGGATCTGCTCCGGCATGGTGGCAGAGAACAGGGCAACCTGACGACCGGCCGGGCACTGATCCATGATCCAGTCCACGTCGTCGATGAAGCCCATGCGCAGCATTTCGTCCGCTTCGTCCAGCACCAGGGCTTTCAGACCGGAGAGGTCCAGGTTCTTGCGACGGATCAGGTCCATCACGCGGCCCGGGGTACCCACGACAACCTGAGCACCGCGGCGCAGGGCGCGGGTCTGGGTTTCGTAGGAAGCGCCGCCGTAGATGGGCAGCACGTGGAAATCGGGCATGTGGTGGGCATAGCGTTGGCACGCCTCTGCCACCTGCAGGGCCAGCTCGCGGGTCGGGGCCAGCACCAGGATCTGGGTGTTGCGGTTACCAGCTTCCAGACGAGACAACAGAGGCAAGGCAAAAGCAGCGGTCTTCCCTGTACCGGTTTGTGCCTGCCCCAGCAGATCGTGTCCCGCCATCAGGTGGGGAATTGCTGCGGCCTGGATGGGAGACGGACGCTCATAGCCCACGTCCTGCAGCGCTTTCAATACAGGCGCGGCCAGTCCAAGCTCACTAAAAAGGGGCAGTTGTTCGGTATCAGACATAGATTCTTCCAGATTAAGGCAGGCGGCTAACACCGCGGAATAGCAAAAAGGCGGCGATTATAGCGCCACTTTGTTCTGCTGTCTTGAAAAATGTGATAGGTGTCTCAAGACGTTGGCAATTATAGAGGGATCTCGCGACTATGGCTTGCTTATTTTTCACTCATGATGCGTTATTGCCGATCACGCTTCGCCAGAGTCCTTGTCCCGCTTGTGCTTGAGCACCGCCATGGTCAATCGGCTGGTGCACAATAAACGACCACGTTCATCGCGCATCTCGATCTGCCACACCTGAGTCGTCGCCCCCAGATGCAGCGGCGCGCAGCGCCCCGTCACCACCCCTTCCCGCTTGGCCCGTAGGTGGTTAGCATTGACCTCCAGCCCCACGCAATAATTCTCCTCCCCCACCGCCATGTTGGCCGCAAGCGATCCCAGCGTTTCCGCCAGCACCACGGAGGCGCCGCCGTGCAGCATGCCGAGTGGTTGATGGGTGCGGTGATCCACCGGCATGGTGGCCTCCAGCCAGTCGGGGCCAAAGGCGGTGTAGACGATGTCGAGGTGGGCCATCAGGGTGTTGCGGGAGCTGGCGTTGAGCCCATCCAGGCTCATGGGTTTGCGCCAGATGGGGCTGCTTTCTTGACTCATGGTGAGCGGACTCCTTGCGTGATCAACGGGTTATCGCTGCGCTGTAGCGGCAAACCAGCAGTGTCGGCGAAAAAGGAGCAAAAAAAAAGATGCCCACGCCGGGGCATCTTGCATCGAGATTGACCCTCACCAGGGATAGGTCACCCCTGGCCACTCGGCCCAGGGGCCGTCCCGCCCCGGCAGACGCGGCTCGGACCAGCGCCATACCTTGCCGAGCCAGGTGCGCAGTTCGGCTTCGAGTTCGCTGTCAGTGAGCGGCGCCTCGGCCACCTTCCAGAAGAAGAGCTCCACCTGCACCTCCGGCAGCACCGACGGATAGAGGTAAACCCCGCCCCAGAAGCGGGGCTCCCTGTCCGGGCTCCAGAGGCCATAGGCAAAGGAGCGCTTGGCCAGAAACTCGGCGTGCTGCCACTCCAAGTCGGCCTCGTGCTGACTCAGGCTGAAATTGGCGGAGGACCACACATCGTCCGGGCGAAACAGCTGATGGAGCTGATCCCGCTCGCGCAGGATGGCGACAAACTCCACCACGGCCTGGGACGGCGTGGTGGGGAGCAACAGAAAATGCGGGTGCCGATAGGCCTTTGGCACCCGGAATCCCTTGGGAAAGTGGAGCATCAGAGCAGTTCCAGCAGGGCCTGCAGCGGATGCTTGAGCTTCTCCCCCTCCATCCGCTTGACCTGGCTGCGGCACGAATAACCGGTGGCCAGACAACGGGCTTGCGGCAGGCGAGCCAGGGGCTCGGCCCAGCTCAGACCGTAGATCCCCTTGGAGTTCTCCACCTGTTTGGCGTCGTGACCATAGGTGCCCGCCATGCCGCAGCAACCCACCGACACCGGCTGCAAACGTGCACCGAAGCGGCCGAACAGGGTGCTCCAATCACCATGGGTGGTGGGCTTGGCGGTCTTCTCGGTGCAGTGGGCAAACAGATACCAGGGGTCGGTGCCAACCTCTTCCCGCAGCGGCAGCGCCTCGGCAGGCAGGGAGAGCAGCCACTCCTGGGGCAGCAGCACCTGGAAATCGCCGCGGGCGGGGCCGAGCGCCTTCACGTACTCGTCCCGGTAGCAGAGCACCAGAGAGGGGTCGACCCCCACCATAGGGATGCCGAGGGCCGCCACCTTGTTGAGGAACTGGGCGCTGCTGGCAGCAGTGCGGGCGAAGGCGCGCAGGAATCCCTTCACGTGCTGAGGCTTGCCGTTGGGTTTGAACGGCAGCAGGTAGGGCTGATAACCCAGCTTGCTGGCCAGCTTCACCAGGTCACGCACCACGGGGGCGTCGTAGTAGCTGGTGAAGGGATCCTGCACGATGAGCACCACTTTTTGGCGCTGCTCGGGGCTCATGGCCTCGAGGCCCGGCAGATCGAAATAGCGGGCGCGGTGATCACGCAGCTCCTCGGCCAGGGTCGGCACGGAGAGCAGCGGCACATCCACCATGCCGATGCTCTTCTCGGTCGCCTTCTGGGCCCACTCTTTTTCGAGGAAGAAGTTGACCAGCTTGGGGGCCTTGGCCAGCAGGGGCGCATAGCTTTCTACCGTGCCCACGAAGTAATCCTTGGGGCCGCGCAGATATCGGCTGTGATAGAGCTGCATGAAGCGGGCGCGGAAGGTGGGCACATCCACCTTGATGGGGCACTGGCTGGTGCATGCCTTGCACGCAAGGCACCCCTCCATCGCCTCCATCACCTCGTGGGAGAAGTCATACTCGCCCCGGGCGCGGGCCACCGTATTGCGGAACTTGTCGACGATCTGCTTGAAGCGTAGACCCCCGCTTTGCAGCGCCACCTCTTCGGCAAGGGGATCGAAGCCCTGCTCCGACAACTGGCGCAGCCATTCACGCATCAGGCCAGCCCGCCCCTTGGGGGAGTGACGGCGGTCGCGGCTGATCTTGACCGAGGGGCACATGGGGGAGTCGGTCTCGAAGGTGAAACACAGACCGTTGCCGTTGCAATCCAGCGCCCGTGTATAGCTCTCGCGCACGGCAATCGGGATCTGGCGGTCGAACTTGCCGCGCTTGGGCCCGTCCACCGAGACAAGCGAAGCGCCGCTGCCATAAGGCATGCAGATCTTGCCCGGGTTGATGCGGTTGGCCGGATCGAACGCCCCCTTGACCCGTTGCAGCTCTTCCCACAGCTCGCCGAAGAAGGCGGGGCTGTATTCGGAGCGAAAGCCCTTGCCGTGCTCGCCCCACATCAGGCCGCCGTATTTGGCGGTGAGCGCCACCACCTGATCCGAGATGCGCCGCAGCAGCACCTCCTGCTCGGGATCGCACAAGTCCAGCGCCGGGCGCACGTGCAGCACCCCGGCATCGACATGGCCGAACATGCCGTAGTCAAGGCCGTAAGCGTCCAGCAGGGCGCGAAACTCCATGATGAAGTCCGCCAGGGATTCCGGCGGCACGGCGGTGTCTTCGGTGAAGGCCACCGGCTTCTTGCGCCCCTCGGCGTTGCCGAGCAGCCCCACCGACTTCTTGCGCATGCCATAGATGGTCTCGATGCTCGGCAGGTGGTCGCACACCTGATAGCCAATGACCCCCGCCTCCCCCCTGGCCAGCAGGGCGTCGATGCGCCGGCACAGCTCCTCCACCTTGGCCTTGTGCGCATCCTCGTCGGTGTCAGCAAACTCGACGATGTTGAGCCCCTGCAGATCCTTGCCGGGCACATCCTGGATGAGATCCTTCACCGAATGCCAGATGATGTCGGCGCGGGCCAGTCCCAGCACCCGGGAGTCCACCGTCTCCACCGACAGGGCGTGGGCCTGTACCATAAAGGGGGCATTTCTGAGCGCGGAGGGGAAGCTGTCGTACTTGACGTTGACCAAGGTGCGGTAGCGCGGGATGGGGGTGATGTTGAGGCGGGCTTCGATGATGAAGCCCAAAGAGCCTTCCGAGCCGCACAGCACCCGGCTCACATCCAGAGTGTCGGTATCGGGCTGATAGAGGTGCTTGAGATCGTAACCGGTCAGAAAGCGGTTGAGCTTGGGGAAGGTGGCTTCGATGTCGGCGCGCCGCTCGCGGCCGATGCGATAGAGGGTGCGATAGATCTCCCCTTCACGGGTCTCGAGGGCCAGCTTGTCCGCCAGACGCTGGCCGGTCACCGGCTCGGTCGCCATGAGATCGCCGTTCTCCAGCACGGCCTTGAGGCCGAGCACATGATCCGAGGTCTTGCCGTACACCAGCGACCCCTGCCCCGAGGCGTCGGTGTTGACCATGCCTCCCAGGGTGGCCCGGTTGGAGGTGGAGAGATCCGGCGAGAAGAAGTAGCCGTGGGGCTTCAAATAGGCGTTGAGCTGGTCTTTGACCACCCCGGCCTGGGCCCGCACCCAGCCCTCTTCCAGATTAATTTCCATGATCTGGTTCATATGGCGCGAGAGATCGACGATAATGCCGCCGCCCAAGGATTGGCCATTGGTGCCGGTACCGCCACCGCGAGGGAAGAAACTCAAGGTTGCGTACTCGGGCCCCTGGGCCAGCTTGAGCATCACCGCTATGTCATCCGCGCTGCGCGGATAGAGAACCGCCTGAGGTACGACCTGATAGACGCTGTTATCCGTCGCCATCGCCAACCGGCTTGCATAAGACTTTTCGATATCACCACGAAATGCTGATCGCGCCAGCAACTCAAGAAACTGCAGGGTTGTAGGTGACAAACTGTCCTGGTAATCGAGTCTCGGGATCATGAATCCTTGTTCCCATCCTTTGCTTGATGCCGGCATTCCGGCGACAACGACCGTTCGGACCTGCCTCTTTGCGGGTGTCCGAACCAGTCCGCTCACATGTGAGCGGGCAGTATATCAGCTAGAAAACCGCTTGCGCGCGCAATCTTCACCATTTGAAAGGAGGACTTTTATGGCTCACTACAGCCATGTTATCAGTACGCTTATTCGCACCGAAAAACAGGCGCTGACCCTGTCGCTGTTTGGTTGCATCACCTTTGCCATTTTCGGGATCGGCTATGGTCTGTTCGTCGGTTCCAACGCCATCATGCTGGACGGCATCTTCACCCTGTTCAGCATGGGCATGACGGGCCTTGGGCTCATCACCGCCTACCTGGTTACCCGCCCCTCCGACGCCCGTTTCCAATACGGCTACGCCCACTTCGAACCCATCGCCAACGTCATCAACGGCGCCATCATTCTGCTGCTCTGCCTCGGTGCCCTCTATGGCGGCATCACCTCCCTTCTGGCGGGCGGACGAGAAATAGATCTCGGCCACGCCCTCATCTATGCCGTCGTCTCCACCTTCTTCTGCGGCATCCTCTATCTCATCGAGGCCGACGTGGCCGAGCGGGTCAACTCCGAGCTGGTGCGGGTGGACTCCAAGGAGTGGCTGGTGGATACCCTGCTCAGCGCCACCCTGCTCATCGGCTTTCTGGTCGCCATCGGGCTCGATACCCTGGGTTACGGCCACTACAACCGCTACATAGACCCGGTGCTGGTCTCGCTGCTGGCCCTGTGTGCCACCCTTATTCCCATCAAGGTGCTCGGTCGCAACCTGCGGGAAGTGCTGAAGATTGCCCCCAAGGGGGATGTCTCCCGGCTGGTGGCAAGCGAAGTCGAGGCCCTGCGCCTGCGCCATGGGGTCGAGTGCTACAGCCACCTGGCAAAAAGCGGCCGCCGCTTCGATCTCGAGCTCAACATCCTGGTGGCCCCCGGCCAGGAGTGGCCCGTAGAGCGCCAGGATGCCCTGCGCCAGGAGCTCTGGTCTCGCCTCGGCGACACCCTGGGAGACGCTTGGCTCTCGGTCTGCTTCACCAGGGAAAAACGCTGGTTGTAAGCCGCAAGGCGGGGCTTGCCTGGCAAGCTCCGCCTGCCCCTGTTGCCCTGTTGGGCGAGCGCCTCCCCCTGCGCATCCAGACCCCTCTTGCCAAATACGGGATTCCCGTTATCATCAGGGCTCACTTTTGACCCGAGGTTTTATTGCCCATCATGGACAATCCCCGAAGTAGCCCTTCGTCTTTTCCCATCAAAGCCTATCTGTACCTGCTCAACCAACGCCTCTGAAGCGATCGTCTCCGTCACCACGGCCACGCCGTGACCACGATTCACTGCATCTGTCTTCATTGAGGTCAATCACATGGAATTCTTGCTGGACCCGTCAATCTGGGTCGGTCTGCTTACCCTGATCATCCTGGAAATCGTTCTCGGGATAGACAACCTGGTCTTCATCGCCATCCTGGTGAAAAAACTGCCCCCCGCCCAGCGGGACAAGGCGCGCATCATCGGTCTCTCCCTGGCCCTGCTGATGCGCCTGGGACTGCTCACCATCATGTCATGGCTGGTCACCCTCACGGCTCCTCTGCTGCACATCTGGGATCACTCCTTCTCCGGTCGGGATCTCATCCTGATGGGAGGCGGACTCTTCCTGCTGTTCAAGGCCACCTCCGAGCTGCATGAGCGACTCGAGGCCAAGCCCGAGGAGCAAGGCGGCACCGGCGTCTATGCCGGGTTCGGGGTGGTGATCGCTCAGATCCTGGTGCTGGATGCGGTCTTCTCCCTGGACTCCATCATCACCGCCGTCGGCATGGTGGATCACCTCGGCGTCATGATGGCGGCCGTGACCATCGCCATGGTAGTGATGGTGCTCGCCTCCAAGCCCCTGACCCGCTTCGTCAACGCCCACCCCACTGTGGTGGTGCTCTGCCTGAGCTTCCTCTTGATGATCGGCTTCAGCCTGGTGGCGGAGGGCTTCGGCTTCCACATACCGAAGGGCTACCTCTACGCGGCCATCGGCTTCTCGGTGCTCATCGAGTTCTTCAACCAGCTCGCCCAGCGCAGTGCCCTGCGCCATGAGGCGCGCCAGCCCCTGCGCGAGCGCACCACCGCCGCCATCTTCAAGCTGATGGGGGGGAACAAGCGCTCCGCCCACCCGCAGGAGGACGAAGAAGAGGTGCAGGCTCAGCCCCTGCCCCCTGGTTTCGGTGAAGAGGAGCGTTACATGGTGAGCGGCGTGCTGTCGCTGGCCGAGCGTTCCATTCGCACCATCATGACCCCGCGCTCCGAGATGGAGTGGATCGACGTGAGCGACAGCGAGGACGAGATCCGCGCCCTGCTGCAACGGGCCCCCCACAGCCTGTTCCCGGTCTGTGACGGGGAGCTGGACGAGATCATCGGGGTGGTCAAGGCTCGGGATCTGCTGTTTGCCCTCAACGAGGGGCAATCCCTGGCAGCACTAGCCAGACAGAACGAGCCCGTCATCGTGCCCCAGACCATCAACGTGATCCGGCTGCTGGCGGAGCTGCGCCAGGCCAGGGGCAGCCTCATTCTGGTGGCGGACGAGTTTGGCGTCATCCAGGGGCTGGTCACCAACCACGATCTGCTGGAGGCCATCGTCGGCGAGCTGCCGGACGAGGACGAGACCCCCGATGTGGTGCGCGAGGGCGAGCATTGGCTCATCCACGGCACCACCAACATCCATCAGGTGGAGCAGGCCCTGAACTGCGACGGGCTGGTGAGCGAGAGCGACGAGTACGTGACCCTGGCGGGCATGCTGCTCTCCCACTTCGGCAGTCTGCCCGACGTCGGTCAGCAGTTGCACCTCGGCCAGTTCTGCTTCGAGGTCATGGCCGTGAGCGAGCGGCGCATCGAGCGAGTACGGGTCACCCCACTCTCCCCCTGATCATCGGTGGCAATGCAGCAAAAGAGGGCCTTTGGCCTAATGCCGATCAGTTAAGGATCCATTGACCGATCCTCAGGCTGTGTAAGAATCCGAAACTCCTTGTTGGGTT
>NZ_JAPDBQ010000154.1:0-10168 GCF_027705325.1 Aeromonas sp. QDB18 | reverse complement strand
AGCGGGGCTGACGCCCCGGCGAAATTCCCCTCCCACCTACGTCGGAGGGAGTCCCCTTTCGCATTTAAGATGGGGAGGGGTGGAAGTACGAATTCAACAGCCAGCCCTATCTGGAGCAGGAGCAGACCCTGCAGCTGGATGGCAAGGGGCCGACCCCGCTCACGCTGCAACTGGCGGCGGGCTGGTATCGATTGGAGGTGGAGAACAGTCAGGGACATCAATCGAGCCTGCGGGTGGAGATAGGCAGTTACGCCTGGGGCGGCGGTGGGGAGCAGGCGCGGCCCGACAAGATTGCCATTACCCTCGACAAGCGCGCCTATCAGGCCGGGGAGAAGGCCAACGTGACCCTGGTGGCCCCGCGCCCCGGCAAGGGGTTGCTGATGGTGGAAGATGGCGACGGCCTGCGCTGGTGGCAGCGTATCGAGCTCAAGGGCGCCGGCGGCGATGCCAAGGATGCCCGCGGCGAGTTCGAGATCCCGGTCAGCCCCGAGTGGCAGCGCCATGACCTGCATATCTCGGCCCAGATCGCCGCGCCAGACAGTGACTCAAAGCCGGTGAGCCAAAAGAGTGTGCAGAGCCTGCGATCGGTCGGTCTGGTGCCGCTCACCCTGGATCGGGAAGCGCGCCGTCTGCCGCTTACCCTGAGCGCGCCGGACAAAACGGTGCCGCTCACCCGGCTGGAAGTGACCGCCACCTCCACCCCCAACAGTCAGGGCCGCGTGGTGCTGGCGGCGGTGGATCGGGGCGTGCTCAATATCAGCGACTACCAGCCCCTCGACCCGTTCGAGATCTTCTTTGGTCGCAAGCGCTTCGCCCAGGATTTGTTCGACAACTACGGCCAGGTGATCCCGCCACAGGATGGCAAGCTGGCCCGCCTCAACTACGGGGGTGACCGGGCGCCGCTGAAAAAAGGGGGCGCGCTGGAGAGCCGGGTCGAGATCGCTGCGCTCTGGAGCGGCGAGGTGAGTTTTGACGAGCAGGGCAAGGCGGTGATCCCGCTCGATTTGCCCAACTTCAACGGCGAACTGGCGCTGATGGCGCTGGCCTGGAACGAACAGCAAGTCGGTGAGGCCGAGCGCGCCGTCAAGGTGGTGGCGTCGCTGGTGGCAGAGATCGGCTGGCCGCGCTTTGGCGCCAGAGGGGATGAGACCCGGGCGTTGGTGCAGCTGCGCAACATGAGCGGTGAGGATCAGACCCTCTCCCTCGCATGGACGTTAAGCGGTGGCTTGCAGGCGGGGGGCGAGCTGCCCGAGACGCTTTCCCTTAAAAACGGCGAGGAGCAGTGGCTGACCCTGCCGCTCACCGTGACCGAAGCGAGCGGCGTGGCAAGCCTGCAGTTGGCTGCCAGCGGCATGGATTTTGCCATCAGCCGCGACTGGACTTTGCCGCTGCGTTCCCCCTGGCCTGCCGAGACTCGCCAGCGCTACCAGATGCTGGCTCTCGGCCAAGAGATGGCTTTTGCGCCAGCTGAGCTGACCGGGCTGGATCGTGCCAACCTGCAGGGGCTGCTCAGCCTCTCCGGCACTCCCCCCTGGGATCCGGCAGCCCAGTGGCAGGCGCTGGCCGACTACCCCTACGCCTGTCTGGAGCAGACCCTGTCCCGTGCCTGGCCTTACTTGCTGACCACGGCCGATGAGCGGGCCGCCTGGCGCAAACCCGCACAGGGCAACAAACCGGCGAGCGAGGCGGATGTGCAACGCGCCCTGCTGCAACGGCTGCAGCGGTTGCAACTGCCAAGCGGCGGCTTTGGCCTGTGGGATGGTCGCTCCGACGAGGAGCAGTGGCTCACCGCCTATGCCGCCGACTACCTGCTGGCGCGCAAGGAAGCGGGCGACGCCGTGCCGGAGGCGATGCTCAATCAGGCTTTGAACCGGCTGCAAAGCTATCTCACCGACAGTCAGTATGGTGAGCGCTGGAGCAGTGCCCCCGAGCACAGCCGGCTGGCCTATCAGGCCTACAGTGCCTATGTGCTGGCCCGGGTGGGCAAGGCGCCGCTCGCTACCCTGCGCCTTATCTGGGAGCAGCAGGCCGATCATGCCCGCTCCGGCTTGCCGCTCTTGCACCTCTCGCTGGCGCTCTCGGCCATGGGGGATGAGCAGAACGCCGCCAAGGCCCTCAGTCGGGCATTGGCGACCGAGCGCGGGGACGACTATCTGGGGGATTACGGCTCGCCGCTGCGCGACCAAGCCCTTGAGCTCTCCCTGCTGCGCCAGCACAAGCTGGCTGCGGAGATCTGGCCGGCCCTCAGTGCCAAGGTGGCCGATACCCTGGCTCACCGTCAGTGGCTCAGTACCCAGGAGCGGCTCGCTCTGCTGCGACTCGCCCGCGTCGATCCGGCCGTCGACTGGCAGGCCAGGGTGACCTCCTCTCTTGGCAGTGGATCCCTGAGCGGTTCGGTTCCGCTGCAGCAGGGTGCCCCCGAGGCACTGGCGGCGAGCACCGTCACCAACGAGGGCAAGGGATCCCTCTATGTGCAGCGCACCCTGGTCGGCTACCCCGAACAGGCTCCTACCAGATTGAGTCAGGGGATAAGCGTGACCCGCAGCTGGTTCAACAGCGACGGTCAGCGTTTTGACCCGACCAAGGTGAAGGTGGGCGATCTGGTGGTGGTGCGGCTCAATGTCAGCAGTGAATCGGCGGTGCCCGATGCCCTGCTGGTGGAGATGGTGCCCGCTGGCTTCGAGCTGGAGAACCCGGCCCTTGGCAATAGCATCAAGCTCGAAGAGCTCTCCATCGAGGGGAAACCGGCGTGGCAGAGCGAGTGGAACGATTATCTCAAGCATCAGGAGTTTCGCGATGACCGCTACACGGCGGCGCTGGATCTAAGCGCCGGGAGCAACCAGCAACTGGTCTACCTGATGCGGGCGGTGACGCCGGGTCGCTATCAGGTGCCGCCGACCCAGGTGGAGGATATGTACCGACCCGAGATCCGGGCTGTGGGTGAGGATATCCACGAGGTGATCATCTCTGAGTAACAAACCCTCCCTTGAGCGGGTTCGCCCGCTCACTTTCTGGCAGCGTGGCTGGCTGAAATTGGGTCGCACTGGCCACGCTGGCTTGCGTTGGCTTGGTGGCCTGCCACGTTGGCTGCGCTTTTCGGTGCTGGGTGTTGTAGCACTGCTCCTGTCATTGCTGGCGCTGGATCGTATTTTCCCGCCGCCGCCGCTCGACCCTGCCTACGCACGGGTGGTGCTCGACATGAAGGGGCGACCGCTGCGTTCCTTTGCCGATACCAGCGGCGTGTGGCGTTACCCCGTGACCCTGGAGCAGGTCTCCCCCCGCTATATCGAGGCGCTGCTGGGCTACGAGGATCGCCATTTCTGGCGTCATCCCGGGGTCAATCCGGTGGCCATGGTGCGCGGGATCTGGCAGTGGCTGCATTACGGACGCGCTGTGTCGGGGGGCTCGACCCTCACCATGCAGGTGGCGCGCCTTATCGAGTCCTACCACAGGAGCGTGCCCGGCAAGCTGCGCCAGATGGCGCGTGCGCTGCAGCTGGAGTGGCACTATGACAAGCGCACCTTGCTTACCGTCTACCTCAACCGGGCACCGTTTGGCGGCAATCTGGAGGGGGTGCAGGCCGCAAGTTTTGCCTATCTCGGCAAGAGTGCAGCCAAGCTGACCTATGCCGAGGCGGCGCTGTTGGCGGTGCTGCCGCAGGCTCCCAGCCGCAACCGGACGGACCGGCATCCCGAGCGGGCCCGCACCGCCCGTGACAAGGTGATGCAGCGGCTGGTGGCGCAAGGTGTCTGGCCAGAGCAGGCGTGGCAGGAGGGGCGCATCGAGCCTGTGCTGGCCCGCGGTCACTTCACGCCGATGGAGGCGCCGCTGTTTGCCCGCCTCGCCGCCGACCATCAGGCCGGGGCCCTGGTGCATACCACCATCGACGGCGATCTGCAGCGTTGGCTGGAGGGGCGGGTGGCGAGCTATATCCGCCGCTTCCCCGAGCAGACCTCAGCGGCGTTGCTCCTGGTCGACAACAGGACCATGGCGGTGCGCGCCTATGTGGGCAGCGCCGAGTATGGCAATCTGCGTCGCCACGGTTACCTCGACATGGTGCAGGCGATCCGCTCTCCCGGCTCCACCCTCAAGCCCTTCATCTACGGTCTGGCGATGGACGAGGGGCTGGTGCACTCGGCCTCTCTGCTCTCCGATGCGCCAAGGCTGGGCTCGGACTATAGACCCGCCAATTTCTCTGGCGCCTTTCAGGGACCGGTAACCCTCGCCCAGGCGCTGCAGCAATCCCTCAACGTGCCGGCGGTGCAGGTGCTGGAGGCGCTCGGGGCCGACAAACTGGTCAGCCGCCTCGACAACGCCGGGGTGAGGCTGGCGCTCTCCGACAAGCCCAATCCGGCCATTGCGCTGGGGGCGGCGGGCATTCGGCTCGAGCAACTGGTGGCGCTCTACAGCTCGCTGACCCGGCAGGGGCAGGTGGCGATGCCGGTCTGGCTGGCGGGGCAGCAGGCGGTGTCACGCCCCTTGCTGAGCCCGGGGGCCGCCTGGATCATCTGGCAGATATTGAACGCCCAGGGGCGCGCGGATCAGCCCTTTGCCAGTGAGGCGACCGGCCGGGTCAATCGACTGGCCTGGAAGACCGGCACCAGCTATGGCTATCGCGACAGCTGGGCCATGGGGGTCTCCGGTCGTTGGACCATCGGCGTCTGGCTGGGGCGCCCCGATGGCACCCCCATGCCCGGCTTTTATGGACAGAGCGCGGCAGTGCCGCTGCTGCTCTCGGTCTACTCGCGATTGGCTGACAACAGCCCCTTGCCAGCACAACCCAACACGGTGAGCGAGGCCGAAGTTTGTTGGCCGCTGGGGCGCAAGACGAGCACGACCCTGCCAGAGGCCTGTTTGCAGCATCAGAGCGCCTGGCTGCTGGAAGGGCGCGACCCTCCCACCTTGCCGGATCCCATGGATTGGCCCTCGCCGCTGCGCCAGGTTGCGCTCACTGTCGACGGCAAGCCGACGCTGACCCGCTGCCACGATGCGGCACAATCCGCTTTTAGAGCGCTCTGGCCGCTGTCGCTGGAGCCATGGCGCTCACCGGGCGAGCGGCGTCAGGCGCTGCTTGCCAGGGGCTGCGCGGGGGAGGGACAGAGCGCCGAGCAGCAGGCCCCCATCCGCATCCTGGCACTGGGGGAGGGCAACCTTATCCGCAGTCAGCGCTATCGGTTGCAGCCCAGGGTGCTGGGCGGTGTCGGCAAGCCGGCATGGTTTCTCAACGGCCAGCGGCTGCGCTGGGACGGGGATCAAGTAGTGAGCAAGGCGGGCCGCTATCAGCTGGTGGTGGTGGATGAGGCGGGAAACAGCGATCGCATCGAGTTTCGGCTGGAAAACTCCTCCTGAGGGCGTGGTGAGCGCCAGAATACTGACGGCATCGGGGATGGTCCCGATGCCGTCAGTTGATTGTCGATTCCCGGCAGAGACGGGGAGTCAGGGCTTGACCTGCCCCAGCCGGGTGAAGAAATGCCGGCTCTTGCGCTGGTGGAAGTGGCTCTTCTTGATGGGATGAAACACCAGGTCGCTCTGTCGGTGACTCCCCTTGAGGTGGTGGATCATCGCCATGGCCGGTAAGCCAGTACTGACGAGCGTGGTGAGCGGCAGGGTGACGGTCTCGGGTCCCAGCAAGGGTGTGAACCCCTGCTGGGCCTGCTCGAAGCGGGTCAACACGGCGGGTTCGGCGTAGCCGCTGCCCAGCATGGCGAGCAGGGCATCGAGGGCATGATGGAACTCGGCGAGCTGCTGACGAAAGCCGCTTCGCCCCCGCAGGGCAATGAGCTCTGCAAACGGGATGTCGGCCAGGTGAGTGGGCACTTGCAGCGGGATCTCGAGGTGGAAGCAATCCTGACCGCCGCGATTGTGGTAGCGGGATTCGAGCAGATGGAGCAGCCGATCCAGATAGTCGTGATCGGTAATAAGCGCCCCGTCATTGGCGAGTGCCCACTCACGGGCGAGGCGCATGGAGAGCAGGTTGGCAAAGCGGCGCGCCATTCTGATCCCCCCTTCATCCTGCGTCGCAAAGCCGTGGGTCAGACAAAACCCGTGCAGCCGCTCCAGTCCCGCCTGAGCCGGGCAGAAGCAGTCGTGGTTGGGGGCTGAACGCCAGCGGGCGATGAGCTCCCTGTTGCCAAATACCTTGTGGCGGACAAAATCGGGGGCGACCAGACCGGCAATCTGGCTCTCCACCTGGGGCGTGATATCGGCGAAGAAGGCGGGTCGTGGCGGCTCGGCCAACAGGTCGGTTTGCTGGCGCAGGGTCTCCAGCAGGGCGGTGAGACCGCTCTTCTCACTGACGGTGAAGACGAAGGCGAGCCGCTCCAGATAGAGCAGGGCAAACTTGAGCCAGAGCTCGTCGCGTACCTCCATGCCGGGGTAGTAGATATGGGTTTTCATGAATGCTGTGTTGCCAGGATGCAGGGGTGGGAATATACGCATGATTGCCCGGATGCGGCAAACTTTGCGTGGGGGAATGTGAGCGGCCGCTCATGCAGTAGGCGCTGGTCACAAAGTTCTGATATAATTCGCGCCCTTAAATCAAGGCCACCCGAGTCATTACCATGAAGTTCATTATCAAGCTGTTCCCTGAAATCACCATCAAGAGCAAGTCGGTTCGCCAGCGCTTCATCAAGATCCTGCAGGGCAATATCCGCAATGTCCTGCGCCGCTTTGACGACGATGCCCGGGTGCGGATGGATTGGGACAAGCTGATCGTGAGCTCCCGCAATGACCAGTTCCGCGAGCAAGCCATCGAAGCCCTGGCCTGCATCCCCGGCATTCAGGCCTTCCTCGAGGTGCAGGCCAGCAAGTTTACCGACCTGCACGACATCTTCGAGCAGGTGAAAGCCGTCTGGGGTGATCAGCTCGAGGGCAAGACCTTCTGCGTGCGTGCCAAGCGCCACGGCAAGCACGAGTTCTCCTCCCTCGAAGTGGAGCGCTACGTGGGCGGTGGTTTGAACCAGCACTGCGTGAGCAACGGCGTGCGCCTCAAGAACCCGGATGTGAAGATCAACCTCGAGATCGATGGCGAGGAGCTTTTCATCGTCAGCGCCATCCACCAGGGGCTGAGCGGCATGCCCATCGCCACCCAGGAAGATGTGCTGAGCTTGCTCTCCGGCGGGTTTGACTCGGGTGTCGCCTCCTTCCAGTTCATCAAGCGCGGCTGCCGGGTGCACTACTGCTTCTTCAATCTGGGTGGGGCGGCTCACGAGATTGGCGTCAAGCAGGTGGCCTATCACCTGTGGAACCGTTTCGGCTCCTCCCACCGGGTGCGCTTCACCGCGGTGGACTTCGAGCCGGTAGTAGCCGAGATCCTCGAGAAGATCGACAACGGCCAGATGGGGGTGGTGCTCAAGCGGATGATGATGCGTGCCGCTGCCAAGGTGGCCGACGAATTCCAGATCCCGGCCCTGGTGACCGGCGAGTGTGTGGGTCAGGTCTCGAGCCAGACCCTCACCAACCTGAACGTGATCGATCGGGTGACCGACAAGGTGATCCTGCGTCCCCTCATCACCTGGGACAAGCCGGACATCATCAGCGAAGCGCGCCGCATCGGTACCCTGGAGTTCGCGGAGACCATGCCGGAGTATTGCGGCGTGATTTCCAAGAAGCCGACCGTGAAGGCCGAGCTCTCCCGCATCGAGGCGGAAGAGGAGAACTTCGACTTTGCCATTCTGGACAAGGTGGTGGCCGAGGCCCGTTACCTCGACATTCGTCGCATCGGTGAAGAGACCGCCGCCGAGGTGCAGGAGGTGGAGACCACCGCCGAGAGCGGTGACGACGAGGTGATCCTGGACATTCGCTCCATGGAGGAGCATGACGACAAGCCGCTGGTGGTGGAAGGGCGCGAGATCATGCATATCCCCTTCTTCAAGCTGGCCACCGCCTTTGGTGATCTGCCGAAAGAGAAGACCTACCTGCTCTATTGCGATCGCGGCGTGATGAGCAAGTTGCAGGCGCTTTACCTGAAAGAGAAGGGCTTTGCCAACGTCAAGGTCTACCGTCCGTGATGTGACGGCAAGACGCGTATAAAAAATCCGGCCAAGGCGCCGGATTTTTTATTTCACTCGGATGAAGGTAGATGCTCAGGGGCAGGGGACCGGGGTGAAGGTTTCCTGACCCTGACAGCGCCAGCCCATCTCGGCCTGACGCATCTGCCACAGGTTGTTGCTGCGAAACAGGGTCAGGATGTAGAGCATGTCGCTACGCTGGCCATCAAGGGCCACCGAGAGCACCAGATCGTTGTCCAGCTGTTGAGCATGGATACGGGTGGGTACATCTTTATGGCCGACGAAGCGGCGAGCCACTTCGCGATAGTCGTTGACCCAGCCTTGCTGACTGCTGCTCGCCTGACGGATCTGCTGGTTGAACTGCTGCACCGGGGTGGATGCCAGACGCCCGAACAGGGCCTGTGCCCCCGCATGAGCCGCTGCCACCATCATCAGAACAAGCGTGGTAATGAGCCCAAGTTTTTGCATGAGAGAATGCATTGAGAGAGTCCGGATTGAAACGACTCCTGTATGACAACAGAAAAGCGAACTTGGTTCAATCTTGTCCCTGCCGGGATGGGATCTCGCCCACTCTGAGGCTTCTCAGTTGCGCTGCAGCGAGAAGGTGGGCAGGGAGAGGTGCCAGTAGATGGCCGCTACCCGCAGACCAAACACCCCGAGCATGCTGATGAGCATGGCGCTGACCCTCTCTACCCCGACTTCCAGCGACAAGGTATAGAGGATGCCGCCCAGAATGCAGGCGGTGGCGTAGATCTCCTTTTGCAGCACCATGGGCACTTCCCGGGCCAGCACGTCACGGATCATGCCGCCCGCAACCCCCGTCATGGTGCCCATCAATACGGCGATAAGCCCCGATGTACCAAAGTTGAGGGCTTTTTGTGCCCCGATCACGGTAAAGAGCGCCAACCCGAAGGCGTCTGCCACCGGCAGCACATACCAGGGCATGCGGCGGGGCAGTTTGACCATCCACATGCCGATGAGCGCCGTGGTAATGACCACCCAGATATAGAGGGGGTCGCGTACCCAGAAGACCGGGGTTGCCCCCAGGATCATGTCGCGGATGGTGCCACCCCCGATGGCGGTAACCGCCGCCAGCACCATGACACCGAAACCATCCATCCTGAGACGGCCCGCCACCAGTACGCCCGAAAACGCGAATACCGCAGTACCAAACATGTCGCTGATGTAAACGATCTGCTCAACCAGAGTCTGCATGGAGAACAACTCACGTCCAATAGATGATGGGGCGGCGATTTTAGGGGCAAGCCGTGGGGATGAGCAATGCGGGAGTGCAAAAGTGGGAGCCAGCGCCGGTTTCTGGATCAGGGGTTGAGGTAGGCAAGTGGGCAGCATCAGGCGGCAATACGGTCATGGTGGGATTCAGTACAGATTTATCCTCTTTGAGGCAAAAAATGTTCTAAAGCATCGGGCTGTGGTGCCGTTACTAAGGGGGAAGCAAATGGAAGGGTGTCAGGAAATCCAACTTTTTGCAGTGCTGCGGATCTGGTCATCACCACGTTGAATCAGATCTGCCTCAGTCACCGGCAGCGGATTGGCCCTGCGGACTGACGATGGATCTCAATCGCAACGCGCCCTGGGATCCGCAGTTTTAGACTCATCAGGAGAATTCAATATGTCCATGTACATCAGCACCAACGTCTCGTCCCTCAACGCCCAGCGCAACTTGATGAACTCCGGCAAGTCGCTGGATACCTCCTATACCCGCCTTGCTTCAGGCCTGCGTATCAACAGCGCCAAGGACGATGCGGCCGGTCTGCAGATCTCCAGCCGGATGACCTCCCAGATCAACGGCCTGGATCAGGGCAACCGCAACGCCAACGACGGTATTTCCATGGCTCAGACCGCAGAAGGGGCTATGGACGAGGTGACTAGTATGTTGCAACGTATGCGTACTCTGGCTCAGCAATCTGCGAATGATACTAACAGCGATGACGATCGTGCAGCCTTGCAAAAAGAGGTGGTTGCGCTGCGGAATGAAATTACCCGGATCGGTAGCGATACCACCTTTGCAGGCACGAATCTCTTTGCTGCGGATAAAACATACAAATTCCAAGTGGGAGCGCAGGGCGGGAGCACACTTTGTTGATATTTTAACCAAAGAATAACTGAGCCCGATAGTCGTCATTCCAGCCGGCTCT
>NZ_JAPDBQ010000153.1:0-10180 GCF_027705325.1 Aeromonas sp. QDB18 | reverse complement strand
CCACAGGTGGTTTTTGACGAACTTCTGAAAGCAGCCTGATTTTTAATCGGGAATTGCACTTCGAAGTTGAATTCGCGGGTCTTTGGCTTGATTAATGGCCTTTTGATAGAACAGGTAGCTGTTCGCTTCGTGATTAAAGGTGCCATCCTGGGTAAACAGGGTGGGCAAGGAGCCAATGTTGCCACTGATGGGATCGCAAGACAACGCGCCTTGGGCATCGGTTTTAAGCTTAGTTTTGGTGCATACGTCTGCTGAAGAAATGAGATAGGACATAAATCTACCTAGAAGATGCCACTGACCATACATACAGTATAGACAGTGGCAGGCCCTTTTCCAGATTTACTTATGTGTGTGGGTTGCTTTTCCTACACCGCTACCTAAGGGTAACAAACTCTTCCGCGCTGGTGGGATGGATGGCGACACAGTTGTCGAAGTCCGCCTTGGTGGCGCCCATCTTCATGGCGACGCCGAAGCCTTGCAGGATCTCGTCCATGGCGAAGCCGATGCCGTGCAGGCCGACTACCTTCTCTTCCGGCCCGACGCAGACCAGTTTCATCCGGGTGGGCTGGCGATGCTGGGTCAGGGCCGAGTACATGGCGGTGAACTGGCTGCGGTAGACCTTCACCTGATCTTCCCCGTACTCGGCAACGGCTTCCGGCTCGGTCAGGCCGATGGTGCCGATGGGCGGGTGGCTGAACACCACGGTCGGCACCAGATCGTAGTTGAGGTGCTCGCCAGGCTTGTTGTTGAACAGCCGCTCCGAGAGGCGGCGGCCTGCCGCGACAGCCACCGGGGTGAGCTGGATGCGGCCGGTGTTGTCACCGACGGCATAGAGGTTGGCGACGGCGGTGTTCTGGAACTTGTCGGTGGGGATGAAGCCCTTCTCGTCCAGGGTGATGCCGGTGGCAGCCAGATTGAGGTTGTCGGTGGCAGGCACGCGACCGATGGCCCAGATGAGGCAGTCCACGGTGAGGTGGCGACCATCTTCCAGTTGCAGGGTCAGGCTGTCGTCGGCGTTCTTGATGACGGCCTTGGGAATGGCGTGGGTGTGCAGCTTGGGCCCTTCCTGCGCCATGATCTCCACCAGGGTCTCGTGGATCATGGGGTCGAAGTTGCGCAGCGGCGCATGTTTGCGCACCACCAGATGGGTCTCAGAGCCAAGAGCCTGCATCACGCCTGCTATCTCCACGGCGATATAGCCGGCACCCACCACGGCAACCCGTTTGGGCTGGCTTTTCAGGTCGAAGAAACCGTCGGAGTCGATACCCAGTTCGGCGCCCGGAATGGTCGGGACCTCGGGGCGGCCGCCGGTGGCAATCAGGATGTGATCGGCGCTGTACTGCTCGCCGTTCACCTCGACGGTATGGCTGTCGACGAAGCGGGCGAAGCCCTTGATGACGGTGATCTGGTTCTTGCCCAGCACGTTTTGGTAGGACTGGTGAATGCGCCCGATATAGGCCTGACGGGATTCGACCAGCTTGGCCCAGCTGAAGTGGTTGAGCGTGGTGTCGAAGCCGTAGTCGGCGCCATATTTCAGGGCATCGGCGATCTGGCCTGCATACCACATGGCCTTCTTCGGTACGCAGCCGACGTTGACGCAGGTGCCACCCAGCTCTTTGGCTTCGATCAGGGCGACTTTCTTGCTGTACATGGCTGCCCGGTTGGCCGAGGCGATGCCGCCGCTGCCGCCACCGATGGCGATGTAGTCAAAATGCTGTGCCATTGCGAGGTTCTCCGCTCGTTAAGAATGCAGTCACAGCATGATGGGGACAAAGCGGCCGGCTCACAAGAGCCGGTGCTCAGTTCTGCTGGATGGGCAGGCGAATGTGGAACTGGGTACCCTGCCCCGGTTCGCTGGCGCAGTGGATGCGGCCGCGCAGCAGTTGCACCACCAGGTTGTAGATGATGTGGGTGCCGAGCCCGCTGCCGCCATGGCCCCGCTTGGAGGTGACGAAGGGATCGAAGATGCGCGGCAGTATCTCCGGCGGGATGCCGCGACCGTTGTCACTGTAGTCGATGACCAGCTCGTCTCCCTGCTGCGCCACCTGGATGGTGATCTTTCTGGGCCTGTCCCAGCCATCGAAACCGTGATGGATGGAGTTGAGGATCAGGTTGGAATAGATCTGGGTGAAGCTGCCCGGGAAGGAGTAGATGCTCAGCTTGGGATCGCACTGGATGTCCACCTCGCACTGGGCCTTCTTGAGCTTGTAGCCGAGGGAGACCACCACCTGATGCAGGTTGTCGGCGAGGCTGAAGTTGTATCGGGCCTCGGAGGACTGATCGACCGCTACCTGCTTGAAGCTGGCGATGAGTTCTGAGGCGCGTCTCAGGTTGCCTTGCAGCAGTTGCATCGACTCGTCGAGATTCTGCGTGAATTCGTTGAGGTAGGTGCGGGAGAGCTGCTTGGCCTCGATATGCTGCTTGAAGTCGGCCACCCGCTCCTGCAGGTAGGAGGAGGCGGTGACGCTGATGCCGATGGGCGTGTTGATCTCGTGGGCCACGCCGGCAACAAGGGAACCGAGGGAGGCCATCTTCTCCGACTCCACCAGGGTCTGCTGGGCCTGCTTGAGATCGTCATAGGCCTTGCCCAGCTGGTCGTTGGCATCGCTCAGGCTGCGGGTGCGTTCCGCCACCTTGCCTTCCAGCTGCTCGTTGAACAGGGTGATCTCCCGCTCCACCTTCTTGAGGGGGGTGATGTCATAGCCAAAGCCGATCAGGTACTTGAGGTTGGGCCCCTCGTAGAAGGGAGCGAAGGTCCACTGCAGTACCAGCTCGTTGCCCTGCTGGTCGTGCATGGTGATCTCCCTGTCCTCCAGGGCGCCCTGATCGGCCAGGGTGGCGGCCAGCTCGTCACGCTGCTCCTTGCTGACGAAGAGATCCAGCCAGTTGTGCTGCAACAGCTCCTGGTGGTGATAGCCGGTGAGCAGGATGGCCGCCGGGTTGATGCTGGCGATGTTGAGATCCGGCTCCATGCAGCAGATGACCATGTTGGCGGAGTTGATCAAGGTGGCGGAGAAGTCCCGCTCCTGCTGGAGCTGATCGGCGGCCTGATGGCGGGCCGTGAACTCGTCGTTCAGCCGGGTGCGCATCTGGTTGAGGGTGGCGGCCAGGGTATCGAATTCGTCAGGGGACTTGCGGGGCAGGGGGCGACCCTCCAGGGTCAGCTCCACTGCGAGGCGATCCAGGCTCAGTTTCTGGGCATAGCTGACGATGCGGTTGATGTGACGGATCACCAGATAGTAGATGATGACCAGGATGCAGAACGAGACGACCAGGGTCTTGATGGTCTGGCTGACCAGGATCAGCACGGATTTCTCGATGAGGCGCTGGTAGACCTGCTCCAGGGAGGCGGCGACGAACAGCTTGCCGACCACTTCCCCCTGATAGCTCAGGGTGAACTCGCGGGAGATGTCGTATTGGGGCTGCTCCACTCCCTGGGTGAGCAGGGGCACTTCCGAATTGCCCAGCATCTCCTTGACCATGACGAACTGCATGTTGGGCAGGTTCATGATGCCCTCGATCTGCACCTTCACCTGCTCTTCATCCAGATTCCAGAGACTGGCCGAGATGGGTTGCAGGAAGGAGGCCTCGATCTGGCCGATGCTGGCCTCGATGACGGTCACATCCTTGTTGTAGTCCCAGGCGAGCTGAAGCACGGTGATGAGCAGTGCCAGCACCGTACTGCAGATCAGAATGTAGGAAAGCAGACGATAAGAGAGTCCGTTAAGGCCGACGGCCTTGGAGAAGATTCCTGACATGGCGTCCTTGCGGTCTGGATTGAGTGCGGTTTAGTTTAACTGCTTCATGGACTTATGTCGTGTGTCATCCAATGGATAAAAACAAGGCCCCTTTCGGGGCCTTTTTTGTGTGGGCTGGGATCAGTGACCGCCCTTGGCTTTTGCCGGGATGGATTCGTCGAATTCCGGCAGCGGCTTGTGCTCGGATGCCAGGAAGGTGTAGATGACCGGCAGCACGAACAGGGTGAACAGGGTGCCGATGGCCAGACCCGCCACGATGACGATGCCGATGCTGAAGCGCTGTGCCGCCCCCGCACCCGAGGCATAGAGCAGCGGGATGAGGCCTGCGATCATCGCCGCCGTGGTCATCAGGATGGGGCGCAGACGGACCTTGGCAGCCTGCATGACGGCTTGCATCCGGTTCAGACCATGGAGCAGCTGCTCCTCCTTCGCCACCTCGCAGATCAGAATACCGTGCTTGGTAATCAGACCGACGAGGGTGATGAGACCGACCTGGGAGTAGATGTTCATGGTGGCCATGCCCCACGCCAGGGCGATCAGCGCGCCACTGATGGCCAGCGGCACTGACACCATGATGACCAGCGGGTCACGCACGGATTCGAACTGGATCGCCAGCACCAGGAAGATGATGGCCAGGGCCAGGGCGAAGGTGGCGTAGAGCGCATTCCCTTCGGTCACGAACTGGCGGGCTTCACCCATGAAGTCGTAACGATAGCCTTGGGGCAGCTTCTCTTCCGCGGTCGCCTTGAACCAGTTGATCGCATCCCCCATGGCCACGCCCGGTGCCGGCACGGCGCCGATGGTGGCGGAGTTCAGCTGGTTGAAGTGGGGCAGGGCACGGGGCTCTCCCTTCACTTCAATCTTGATCAGGCTGCCCAGCGGGATCGACTTGCCGTCGGCGGCACGCACGTAGTACCCCTTGATGGACTCAGGGTTGAGACGGAACTTGCGCTCCACCTGCGGGATCACCTCGTAGGAGCGGCCATCCAGGTCGATACGGTTGACGTAACCGTCCGCCATCATGGTGCCCATGGTGATGCCGATGTCTTGCATGGTGATGCCGTAGGCACCTGCCTTGTCCTTGTCGATGCTGATCTTCATGGTGGCCGAGTCGTAGTTCAGATCGAGATCCGAATAAACGAACTGGCCGTTGGCCTGGGTTGCCGCCAGCATCTCACCCGCGATCAGGAACAGGCTCTCGAAGCTGTTCGGGGTGGTGATAACGAACTGGATGGGCAAACCGCTCGACGCCCCCGGCAGTTCCGGGAACTGGAAGGTGGTGATGGCCATCCCGGGGATGTCCTTCACCAGACCGGCGACCCGGTCCAGCACCTCTTTCTGGCTCGCTTCACGCTGGCTCCAGGGCACCATGGAGGCGATACCGAACGCCTGATTGGAGTTGAACACCCCCGAGAAGACCTGGGAGTAAGCGATCTCCGGCTGGTCGTCCAGGACTTTGTTCACGTCCGCCATGGTGTTTTCGATGTAGTCCAGGTTGGCGTTGGAAGGGGCCGTCCCCAGCACCGCCATGACGCCTTTGTCCTCGGACGGGGCCAGCTCGCTCGGAATGAACTTGAACAGCAGCGGCAGGCTGGCGAACACGATGACGGCAAACAGGATGACCACGATGCGCTTTTGCATCACGGCATGGAGCATGGCGTCGTAGCGGGCCGTCATCCGGTCCAGCAGATCGTGTACGGTACGCTCGAACTTGCCGGGCTCCTCGTTGGCCCTGAGCATCTTGGCGCACATCATGGGCGACAGGGTCAGGGCGATGATGCCCGAGACGAACACGGCGCCCGCCAGGGTCAGCGCGAACTCCTTGAACAGGGAGCCGGTGATGCCCCCCATCAGGGCGATGGGCGCATACACCGCCGCCAGGGTGACCGTCATGGCGATGACGGGCACGGCGATCTCCCGGGTACCTATGATGGCGGCCCGGAACGGCTCTTCCCCTTCCTTGATGTGACGGTCGACGTTCTCCAGCACCACGATGGCGTCATCCACCACCAGACCGATGGCCAGCACCATCGCCAGCAGGGTCATGAGGTTTATGGAGAAGCCGAACATGTCCATCATCATCACCACGCCGATGAGGCTCAGGGGAATGGTGATGATGGGGATGATGACCGCCCGGAACGAACCGAGGAACAGGGTGATCACCACCAGTACGATGGCGGCCGCCTCCAGTATGGTCTTGATGACCTCGTGGATGGATTCGTTGATGGCGATGGTGGAGTCATACAGGACGTTCACCTGCATGGTGCTCGGCATGTTGCGCTTCAGGCTCGGCAGCAGCTCCAGCACATCGTGGGCGATGTTGATGGGGTTGGCTGTCGGGGCTGCGTTGATGGCCAGAACCACGGCTTCGCGGCCGTTGGCGCTGGCGCGATAGATGTCGTGGCTCTTCTCCAGGGAGACCTTGGCGATGTCGGAGAGACGGATCACCTTGCTGTCGCGGGTGGCGACCACCAGACGCTTGAGCTCTTCGATGTTGCCGACCTGGGTCTCGGCGTTGCCGTTGAACAGGGTGAAATAGCCGGTGGCCTGGCCGGTCGCGGACTGATAGTTGTTGCTGTTGAGCACCGTCATCACGTCGCTTGAGGTCAGGTCAAAGGCGGCCATCTTGGCCGGATCCAGCCACACCCGGAGGGCGAATTCGACCCCGCCATACAGATCCACCTTGGAGACCCCGCCCACGGTAAACAGCTGGGGCTTGATGACCCGCTCCAGGTAGTCGGTGATCTGGCTGGAGTTGAGCTCCGGGCTGGTGAAGCCCATATAGAGCACCGCCGTGGTGGAGCCGGTGGAGGAGGTGACCGAAGGGTCTTCCGCCTCTTTGGGCAACTGGGAACGCACCGAGTTGACCTTGGCCAGGATGTCGGACAGCGCGGCGTTCGGATCGGTGTTGAGCTTCATGTACGCCGTCACCGTGGAACTGCCCAACTGGCTCGAGGAGGTCATGAAGTCGATGTTGTCGGCCTGGGCGACCGCCTGCTCCAGGGGCTGGGTGATGAAGCCCTGGATCAGGTCCGCACTGGCGCCATAGTAGCTGGTGTTGACCGTGATGACGGTGTTGATCACCTCGGGGTATTCACGCACCTGCATCTTGAAGATGGCCTGGAAGCCCAGCAGGGCTATCAGGAAGCTGAGCGAGATCGCCAGCACAGGCCGTTTTATGAATATGTCAGTAAATCGCATCGCAGCTCTCCGCGCTTACAGCATCGGGGTTTGTGCCGGAACGGCAAGGGCATCGTTCTCGACCACGTGCACCTTGGTATCGTTGCTCAGGCGAACCTGACCCGACAGCACGATTTGATCGCCAGCCTTGATGCCGGACAGCACATGGACATCGTTGCCGCGACGCTCACCTGCCTTGACCACCACCTGCTTGGCGCGTTTCACGCCGTCAGCCTCGTGAATGACGTAGACGTTCTCGCCATAGAGGGTGAAGGAGATGGCGGACTGCGGGATCACGATCTGGTCTTTCACCGTGGGCAGTATGATGCTGGCGCGGGCGAACATGCCGGAACGGAGCTGGCCGTCGTTGTTCGGGATGTCTGCCTGCACCTGGATCAGGCCGCTCTGATAGTTGACCGCGGGCTCGATGGCCGTGATCTGGCCGTCAAACTGGGTCTGGGGATATGCATCCACGTTGATCTTGATGGTCTGTCCCAGGGTGATTTTGGAGATGTCGGTCTGGGGCACGGTGAAGCGCAGGCGCATCACGCTGGTGTCTTCCAGGCGCACGATCTCGGTACCGGGCTCCAGATACTGGCCGAGGAAGACGTTGCGCAGGCCCACGGCGCCGCTGAAGGGGGCTCGCACCTCACGACGGGCGATGGTGGCCTTCAGACTGTCGATGTCCGCCTCCAGGGAGCGGTAGCTTGCCTCGGCATCATCCAGCTGGTCCCGGGAGATGGAGTTCTTCTGATAGAGGTTCTTGTAGCGCTCGAACTTGGCCCTGGCTGCCGGCAGTCTGGCCTGGGAGGAGTTCAGATTGGCTTTTTCCACACTGGAGTCCAGGCTCAGCAGCAGTTGATCCGCTTTGACATGTGCCCCGGATTCGAACCGGATGCTGTCGATGGTGCCTGACAGCTCGCTGGAGAGGGTGACCCCCTGGTTCGGCTCGATGAAGCCGATGGCTTCAATGGTGGGGACCCAGTCCTGCGCCTTGGTGACCATGGCGGTGACCGGGAACTCGGGCTCGGGCCGATTGGCCATGAACTCTGCAATCTTCTTCTGCTTGAACATATTGAAGCCGATGACACTGCCAAACAGGGCGAGTGCTATCAGCAACATGATGGCCATCCACTTTTTCATGAACAGGCTCCTGTGATGGAAACATTAGGGTTTAAAATGGCATTCCAGCTGGCCCGGATGACCGTCTCCAGCTGTTCCTGCGTCAATTCGAAATCGTGAACCCGGCGCTGCTGTGCCAGGTTGGCCACGCAATCCAGACTCAATGCTTGCAACACCAGAATGGGGAGATCGATGAAGAGTCCCTGTTGGCGTCCTTGCTCAAAGAAGCGCTCAAGTGGCGCCCACGTCGCCATTATGACCGGATCCCGCTCCAATTCAGCCCCCAATGGAGAACTTTCGTACTGCAATTTGCACTTGAGTGCATTGGGGTAGCTGGTGAAGATGGCATCGATGTTGAGCCAGAGGCGTCGATACTGCTTATAGGACACCTCTTCTATCTGCACACCTTCCATGACCAGGGGATGACACTTGAGGATAGTGTGCTGATAGAGCTGGCGGATCAGGTCATCCTTGTCGCTGAAATAGCGATAGATGGTGCCTGCCGCCACCTTGGCTTTCTTGGCGACCACGGCAATGGAAAGGCCGTAGAAGCCCTGCTCGCCGAGGATCTCGTGAGCTGCTTCGAAAATGCGTTCTTTCTTATCCATAGTTATCAGAGGTCAACGACTGAATGAACGTTCATTCATTCTAGGTGGGCGCAAAGGCAAGTCAAGCATTGCCCATCATCTCTGACCCTATGGGGTGAGGGATTCAAAAAGTAGTGGGGAATTGCTGGATCCAGCCTGAACAAAACAAAAATAGTTGAAAAGGGTCGGAAGTGATTGAAAAACAGGCACTTGATTCTTTGTGTCAAAAAAAGAGTAGACAAGGTCGGCATCATCATCAATAATGCGCCCCGTTCGACAGCGTAGCGCCCGTAGCTCAGCTGGATAGAGCGCTGCCCTCCGGAGGCAGAGGTCACAGGTTCGAATCCTGTCGGGCGCACCATCAAAAGTGCGCCGGTTAAACGGGCGTGTTGAAGAACGAAAACAGCTGTGGTGGCTGTAGCTCAGTTGGTAGAGTCCCGGATTGTGATTCCGGTTGTCGTGGGTTCGAGCCCCATCAGCCACCCCATTTTACAGCTTGTCAGGTACGCGAAGGTGGCGGAATTGGTAGACGCGCTAGCTTCAGGTGTTAGTGCCCCCCGGGTGTGAGGGTTCGAGTCCCTCTCTTCGCACCATACTTGCTGTATGACGAGGATGACCAGATGGTCATCTTTGTGTTTTTGGAATACCCCCATCGGTGATTAGCGCAGCCCGGTAGCGCATCTGGTTTGGGACCAGAGGGTCAAAGGTTCGAATCCTTTATCACCGACCACATTTGAAAACCCCGCTCAGGCGGGGTTTTTGCTTTTTGGCGTTTCTCTTCCGCTTTTTCCTGTCACGTCTTTTTACACTTCTTCAGGCGCCTGTTCGCCACGAGTTCGCTATGCTGGGGCCCGGAGCCGCGAGACAGGGGACGCTCGGGCACGGACCAGATACAAGGCCTATGCATCACCATATCACTTCTTTTCAACTCTCCGTGCTGGCCATGGCCGCACTGCTGCTGGGTGGTTGCGCCCTGCAGCCGAAACCGGAAGATCTTCTGATGGGCGCCGCCCCCAAGCCAAAGGCCGAACTCGAGGCCACCTTGGTAACCAGTGGTGGCTTCTGCGTGACCCTGAGCGAGCAGGGCCGTCTGCTGACCCAGCCCTGCGATCAGCAACCGAACCAGTCATTCAGCTGGGATGTCGGCGCCCTGCAACTGGCCGGGGATTGCCTGGTCGCCAGAGGGGAAGATGGTCTGGGGATGGAGGTGTGCCGGGAGGAGAGCCATCAATGGCAGTGGCAGGGGGGTCGGCTGTTCAATCGGCAGGTGTCGCTGTGCCTGGATGTGGCGGGTCGCCGTCACAAGCCGGCCGTCCCCCTGCGCCTCGCCGAATGCTATGGCGGCGCCAACCAGAGCTTTGAGTGGACGCCATCCGGCACGCTGTTGAACCGTCTGATGCACCCGGCTCTGGCGTGGTGACAAGAGGGCGAGAAGCAAAAAGGGTGGCCCATGTGGCCTAATGCCGATCAGTTAAGGATCCATTGACCGATCCTCAGGCTGTGTAAGAATCCGAAACTCCTTGTTGGGTTTCG
>NZ_JAPDBQ010000152.1:0-10211 GCF_027705325.1 Aeromonas sp. QDB18 | reverse complement strand
GGATACCGTGTCTCCTTTCCCGGGGAATGGCTATGGCACAGCGAAGGTGTAGCACTATTGGGATCAGTTATTTAGGGACTGCCCGCTGTTTGTGGGCTTCAACCGTCGCTATCTGCCCGCCATGGCCGCCGCACGCGGCCAGCCGCTGACCGAGCTCCATTGGCAAAAGCACAGGCACGCCCTGCCGGGGGCGCCTCGCCAGTTCTTGTTCGACGACTGTATCCATGTGCTCGACAGCCTCTGCTGTTATGGCGGCGAGCCGGACGGGGAGCTGCATGCGGTGCTGCGACGCAGCAGTGAGCAGCCCGAGCTGCTGGCCGGGGTGAGCGTTGCCTGGCAGCGCGGGCAGATGGCGGTGAGCGGCAGCATGAATCGCAGCGCCGGCATGACCGAGGAGCGCATCGATGCCTATGGCGACAACCTCTCATTGCATATCGAGAATTGCACCCGTGGCCTGCTTGCGCGAGACAACACAGTGCAGACTCTGGCTCCGGGCGACTGGCAGCCCGTGCTGGCGAGCCGAGGCTTTGTCGCCATGCTCGAGCACTGGTATGGGCAGATTGACGTCGGGCGGGCAGACGGGGCGCTGGTCGAGAGCTACCTGAAAAGCCATCGACTGGCGGAGCGCCTCGTCGCCCTGGCAAAGGGATGACCCGGAGGCAAGGGGCTGGTGACGCCGGCAGGCATCACTGGCCAGAGAAGCGGCAGAGCACTGTATGAGATGGTGGCTCCTTGCGCAGTCAGCCGGGAAAGGTGCCAGCGAGCGAGCCAAGCGAAGGCGGGTTTGTTATCTTGGCGGCCATCAAGAGCAGCAGGGCAAGAGATCGCAATGAAGAAGGTGTCGAAGATGAGATGGCTGACCGCAGTGGGCGGGGTATTCCGTTCATGAGCATCATTCTGGGGATCGATCCCGGTTCGCGCATCACCGGTTACGGGGTCATTCGCATCGTCGCGGGCAAGGCGGAATACCTGGGATCGGGCTGCATCCGCACCGATCTGGGGGAGCTGCCGTCTCGCCTGAAGCAGGTCTATGACGGGGTGAGCGAGATCATCACCCAGTTCAAGCCGGACGAGTTCGCCATCGAGCGGGTCTTCATGGCGCGCAACGCGGACTCGGCCCTGAAGCTCGGCCAGGCCAGGGGAAGTGCCATCGTCGCGGCGGTCAACGCCCTGCTGCCGGTGAGCGAGTACTCGGCCACCCAGATCAAGCAGGCGGTGGTGGGCACCGGTGGCGCCGCCAAGGAGCAGGTACAGCACATGGTGACTCATCTGCTCAAGCTCTCTGCCACCCCCCAGACGGATGCGGCGGATGCCCTCGGGGTGGCGCTTTGCCACTTCCACACCCGTCAGAGCCTCATTCGCATGGCTGGGCGGGCCAGCGGATCGGTGCGCGGCCGTTATCGCTGATCCCCGGGGGAGGGCTTCTGGTGTTGGCAGGGGAGCGCGGGGAGCTGCTGGCAAAATCGCTGGTCGGGTCACAATCTGTCGCATCCCTCGATGGGACTCCCATGGAGAAGCGCACCGAGCGGATGAATATCTTTCTACTTTATCAATAACTTGTGACATTCATCACATATCCGCGATGAGCCGGGTCGGTTTCGTCTTGCTCCGCCACACTCCCATAATATGGCGCCTGTTCAATAACTGTGTCCGTATGAGCCTTTCTGGCTCTCGTGTTAATCATCATGGGAGAGACAAGAGTGAAACCTTTTGCTGCTGAATTTATGGGAGCCTTCTGGCTGGTGCTGGGGGGCTGCGGGAGCGCCGTGCTGGCTGCTGCCTTCCCCAATGTGGGGATTGGCCTGCTGGGCGTGGCCCTGGCGTTCGGCCTGACCGTGCTGACCATGGCCTATGCCATCGGTCATATCTCGGGTTGCCACCTGAACCCGGCCGTGACCGTCGGACTTTGGGCTGGTGGTCGCTTCCCGGCCTCCAACGTGCTGCCCTACATCGTGGCCCAGGTGCTTGGCGGGATCGTGGCAGGTGGCGTGCTCTATGTCATTGCCAGCGGACAGGCGGGTTTTGATGTGAGCGCAGGCTTTGCTTCCAACGGCTATGGCGAGCATTCCCCCGGTGGTTACAGCCTGCTGGCCGCACTGGTGTGTGAAGTGGTGATGACCGGTTTCTTCCTGTTTGTCATCATGGGGGCCACCGACAGCCGTGCGCCGGCCGGGTTTGCTCCCATCGCCATCGGTCTGTGCCTGACCCTCATCCACCTCATCAGCATTCCGGTGACCAACACCTCGGTCAACCCGGCGCGCAGCACTGGCGTGGCGCTTTTTGTCGGTGACTGGGCCGTGGGCCAGCTCTGGCTGTTCTGGGTTGCCCCCATTGTCGGTGCCATTCTGGGTGCATTGGCCTATCGTGTGATCGCCACGAAAGAGTGATGTGTTGCTAGTTAACGTGTGGTATCGACACGCCCCCGGGCGTGTTTTTTTATGCCTGAAGGAATACCGGGCAGGGCGCCATGCTGACGATAGGGTGCGGCATGATCACAGTCCCTTGGCGCTCAGCATCTCTTTGTAGCGCTGATGCAGCAGCTTGACCCGTTCCACATAGGCCCGGGTTTCGGCATAGGGCGGTATGCCGCCGTGTTTTTGCACCGCACCGGCGCCTGCATTGTAGGCGGCGGTGGCCAGGGCCACATTGCCGTCATACTGCTTGAGCAGACCCGCCAGGTATTTCACCCCGCCAAAGATGTTCTGCTCCGCCAGCAGGGCGTTGCCGACCCCGAGCTCGCGCGCCGTGGCGGGCATCAGCTGGGTCAGTCCCATGGCGCCCTTGCGGGAGACGGCCAGAGGATTGAAAGCGGACTCGGCATGGATAAGTGCCCGGATGAGGGCAGGCTCGACCTGATAAGCCTTGGCTGCCGCCTGTATGGTGCTGGCGTAGTCATAGAGGAAGAGGCCTGTCGTGCGCCAGTTGACCTTGGACGCCGGATCGCAGGCATAGCAGTCGTTGAACAACAGCAGTTCGTAGTGACCCTGCTCCGGCATCATGTCGGAATAGCGTATGACCCCGTTCTTTTGTACCGACTTGTAGACCTGGATCTGACGGCTTGCAGGCTTAGCGGGTTCAGGGGAGGGGAGCGGCGCCGTGGTGAGTGACACGGTACGCGGCGTGGGAACCGGGGAGGAGACAGCCGTCTCCGGGGTCAGGATCACCACCTCTGCCGGTGGCGGTATCTGAGCCGGGGCTGCGTGGGAAAACAGCGGCATCATGCCCAGCAACATCCATGCTTTCAACGGCTTGCTCCTTAAGCCTCGTTAGCCACGTTGAGTAAAGCATTCGGGATGGCGCAGAACAAGTTCCCGTGAACAGGGGAGGCTGGAAATGTGATGGCAGAGGGACGTCCCGCCTGTGTGCTCACTCAGGACAAGGGGCGCGGCTCATGGCGTCAAGGGACGCATGATCGCAACCTCGTCTTTTCCATCGAGTTATTGGCTTTTTTGTAAGTTAAAGGCGTGTTATCTTGCTGTTGCTCCACTCTGGTCAGATCTCTTCGTGGAGCCAGAGAGCGAGCAGGAGAGGGCCGGTATGGCCAGAGCGAAATGGGCATGACAAGCAGGCGAGCGATGGAGCTCAGATTCGAAGAGTACTGTGATGCGGATCTTTCCCTCATCAGAGACTATTACGAGACGACGTTTTCCCACTATGTGCCGGATTTGGCAGAACGGATTTTTGTGGTTCGTGATGCGCACTGGCTGGTGGGGGCGGTGCGCCTGCGCGATGAACAGGATTACTACCACTTGTGCGGCTTTCGTCTGCTCCCTCACTACCAGTCCCTGGGGCTGGGGTCCCGCTTGCTGCAGCATGCCTGCCGCGATCTTTCCGACAAGCCCGTGATCTGTCACGCCCTGCCGTTCGAGAAACCCTTCTACCTCAAGGCGGGATTTGACCACCTTCCCCTGCATGAACTCGACGGGCCCCTTCACTCCCTCTATCACCAGCAGCACGAACAGGGTTACCAGATCGAGCTGCTGGTGCGTCAGGCGAAGGCGCCTGTTTTCAACTGAGATCTTATTGGGGTTTGGTCAGCAGGTGGATCTTGCCTGGTGACAGCTCCAGCCCCAGCAGATTTTCCTTGAGCCAGGCCTGATTGGGATCCTTGTCATCCAGCTTGTAGACAGGCTGGGTCTCCAGCCGTTTCTCCATGCTCTGCAGCAGCATCCTCAGCATGAAACCAAACTTCTGTTCCGCCGCGGCAGGCTCCAGCTTGTAATCGATGAGCTTCATGTTGTCGAGGAAGAGCGCACTCTTAGCCTTGTCGTAGCGGGGCATCGCCTCATAGGTCATGTTGAGGCGCGCGTCGTACTCGGTCTGATCCGGGAGCGCGATTTTCAACTTGCCTTTGCCAAACACCCTGGCGGTATCCGGGCTCTGGCGACCAATCTGCACATCGCTCTGCTCGAGTTGCACATGGGCCTTGATGATGCCGGGCAACTCCAGCTGTTTGTCCACTTGCACCTGGGATTGCAGGTACTGATTTATCTGCTGCTCATTGATGTCATATGAGCCTTGACCTAGCATGGCCAGACTCAGCAGCATAGATTGCAGGATCATGCTAACGACCTGATAGAATGGGTGTGCCCCATAGCATACCATCCCGACCCTGTGGGGTCTGCCCGTGCCATCTGTCCAATACACCAAGGAGTCGCCTTGCTCGACGGTCTGGAATACGACATTCAGTTGCTGTTTTCCCGCTTTCTCGGCTGGTTGTTGCTGTTGTTTCACACCGTGATCGTGGCAGGGATCTCCCTGCGGGTGGTGATGAAGCGACGTCCCATCGGGGTATCCCTCGCCTGGTTGGCCCTCATCTATGCCATCCCCTTCGCCGGGGTCGGTTTCTACGTGCTGTTTGGCGAGATACGCCTCGGTCGCAAGCGGGCGGAGCGGGCCCAGGCCATGTACCGTCCTTACGCCATCTGGATCCGCCAGCTCGCGCGCCTCTTCCCCCAGCACTGCTGCGAGGTGGGCAGCAAGGCACGCCCGCTCCACGATCTGATCCAGGGGCGCTTGGCCATGCCCATGCTCTCGGGCAACCGGATGACCCTGCTGCACAAGCCCAAGAGCATCGTAGAGGAGATAGTGCGCGACATCCGGGGCTCCTCCCAATCCTGTTATCTGGAGTTCTACATCTGGCACCCCGGCGGGGATGTGGACGAGGTGTGCGAGGCGTTGATGGAGGTGGCTGCACGCGGCGTGGATTGTCGTGTCTTGCTCGACTCCATCGGCAGCAAGACCTTCTTCCGCTCCTCCTGGCCCAAAACCTTGCGTGCCGCTGGTGTCAAAGTCGTGGAAGTGTTGCCGGTCGGCGCCTGGCGCATCCCGTTTCAGCGCCAGGACTTGCGCATGCACCGCAAGTTGGTGGTGATCGATGACAAGGTTGGTTACACCGGCTCCATGAACATGGTGGATCCTCGTTTCTTCAAGCAGGATGCCGGGGTCGGCCAGTGGGTCGACATCATGATCCGGGTGCAGGGCCCCGTGGTGCCGTTGATGTGGTCCACCTTCGTCTGGGACTGGGAGATGGAGACCGGCGAGCGGCTGCTCGACAGTCTGCAACATGAGCCGGAAGCCTGGCCACAGACCAACTATCGGGCCCAGCTCATTCCCTCCGGCCCCTTCGTCGGCGGTGACTGCATCCAGCAGAGCCTGCTGCTCGCCATCTACCAGGCTCGTCATCATCTGGTGCTGACCACCCCCTATTTCGTGCCGGACGATCCGCTGGCTGCGGCCCTCTCTTCGGCGGCGGCCCGCGGCGTGCTGGTGCAGTTAGTTCTGCCTGCGCGCAACGACTCCCTGATGGCCAACCACGCCAGCAACTCCTTCATGGAGGATCTGCTGGCGGCAGGAGTGGAGATATACCGCTATGATGCCGGACTGCTGCACACCAAGAGCGTGCTGGTGGACGATGATTTCGCCCTGGTGGGCACGGTCAACCTCGACCGGCGCAGTCTCTGGCTCAATTTCGAGATCACCCTGCTCATCGACAACCCGGTGTTTGTCGCCGAGATGAACCAGCTGGTGCAGGGCTACATGCTGGAGGCGACCCCCATGTCACTGACCAGGTGGCGTGCCCGCCCCTGGTACAAAAAATTGCTTGAGAACATCTTCTACCTGTTCAGCCCCCTGCTGTGACAGCCAGAGCGTGGACCCCAAGCCGTTGTCTGGCTTGTGTTGATGCCCATCCTCCCCGTAGAGTGCGCCCATGCACCCGCCATTGAACCATTGTGGAGAAACAGAACTGATGAAGAAAAAAGTGGCCTTGGCCGTCGGAGCCGTGTTGGTGGTGGGAGGGCTTGGCGCCTGCTGGTACACGGGCAATACGTTCGACCGGATCCTGGCCGAGCAGATCGCCAGGGCGCAGCAGGAGAGCGGAATCGAAGTCACCTGGAGCCCGGAGACGGAGAATCTGTTCACCCGCGACGGCGTGCTCAAGGTGGTGGTGCCGCCCCAGACGCTGGCGAGTTTTGATCCCCAGCTGGCGGGAAGCGAACCCATCGAGATGCAGTTCGCGTTCAACAGCCGCCTGTTGCCGCTCTATATCAAGAGCCACCTCCAGCTTGATACCGCACAGGGCACGCTGGCGCCCATCCTGACCTCTCTGGGGATGCAGCAGTGGCAACTGGGGGCAGAATCGGCGAGCAGCCTCTGGACCATGAGCAACAGTTCCCGCTTCTGGGTGAGTGACTTCAAGGTCAAGGAGGGGCTCAACGAGTTCACCTTCCTGCCCTTGAACGGCGATTATCGCGGGGATCTCAACGGCAATGGCCATCTCACCGCCCACTGGTTGGGGATGACGGTCCACGATGCCCAGAGCAAGACAGATCTGGCCTTGGCGGATCTCAAGGGCAGTGCCGACATGGCCGAGATCAGCGGGCTCTGGCTCTCTCCCCGCAGCGATGCGACCCTCACGGCCTTCACCCTGACCCAGCCGGGGAACGTCAAGATCACGCTGGAGGGGCTGACCACGGCCACCGAGCTGGCGGGGGACGATCTTCAGACGCTCTCCACTCGCTATCAGATGAAGGTGGCGACCCTCAACATGGAGAGCGAGGAAGACCGGCTCGCGCTGACCCAGGGAAATCTGGATCTCTCCCTCAAGGGGCTGGATCTCGAGGGGTATCAGACGCTGCAAGAGGCCAGCAGCAAACGGGTGGACGAAGCGGCCATCCAGGAAGCGCTGGACAAGATGCTCCAGAGAGGGGCCACACTGGAACTGGCGGATCTGAGTGCGCGATTGAACGGTGAGCCTGTCAGCCTGCAAGGGGAGGCCAAACTGGCGCCCACCACCCTGGCACAGTTGATGGGCAGCGAGGAGGGGATGCAGGCACTCTCCGCTCTGCTTCATGCCCACCTTGGGGAGAAGCTGGGCCAGGCTGTTCCCCAGTTGGCCCCCATGCTGGAGCAATTCACCGCCATGGGATATCTGAAGGCGCAGGAGTCACAGCTTCAGGCCGAGCTCAAGCTCGACAAAGGGACCGTGACCGTCAATGGTCTGCCGCTGCACCCGTGAGTGCCGCGCAATGAAAAAGGCTCCTTCGGGAGCCTTTTTTCTGGGGGCGCGCAGCCGCTTATTTGAACACGACTGTCTTGTTGCCGTAGACGAAGACCCGCTCGTTCAGCACCAGTTCCAGCGCCCGGCTCAGCACGGATTTCTCCACGTCGCGTCCGGCCTTGGCCATGTCATCGGCACTGAAGGTGTGATCGACGTGGATCACGTCCTGCTCGACGATGGGGCCTTCATCCAGATCGTCGGTGACGAAGTGGGCGGTGGCACCAATCAGCTTGACCCCGCGGTCGAAGGCCTGACGATAGGGGCGGGCGCCGATGAAGGCAGGCAGGAAGGAGTGGTGGATATTGATGATCTTGCGCGGATAGGCTTCCACGAAGCTTGGGGTCAGCACACGCATGTATTTAGCCAGGATGACGTAATCCGGCTGGTAGCCATCGATGAGCGTGCGCACTTGCTCCTCATGCTCGGTGCGGCTCAGATCCTCGTGGCTCACGCAGTGGAAGGGGATGTCGAACTTGCCGGTCAGCTCGGCGAGGGTGTCGTAGTTGCCGATGACCGCGACGATGTCCATGTCCAGGGCGCCGGCATAGTTTTTCATCAGGATGTCGCCGAGGCAGTGAGTCTCCTTGGTCACCAGGATGACGATGCGCTTCTTGCCCGCCTTGACGAGACGACGCTGGGCGCCGGCAGGCAGGGCATCATCGAGGTCGGCCAGCAGGGTTTCGTCGTTGAAGCGCCCTTCCAGCTCGGTGCGCATGAAGAAGCGGCCGTTTTCGTGATCCACGAACTCGTCGTTCTTGTTGATGTTGAGCTGGTGCTTGTAGCAGATGTTGGTGATCTTGGCGATGAGACCCTTGGCGTCGGGGCAATCGGTCAGCAGTATTTTCTTTTCCATCTCTGTCATGATTCCGTTTGTGATGTTGGCACCCGGTCTGCGCGGGCGCGCGCGTTTTTGCTGGCACTATGCCACAAACGAAATCAGAAAGGACAGCGCGCCGTGTATCGGGTGGTGCTCGCGCGAAAATTGCAGTGCAGCCAGCTCCCGGTTTGTCTTTGATGGGTTTTTGGCTGGCATCCTGCGTCTTTTTTCTTTAGGCTGTCTGCGCTTATTCTCAGGGCGGGGCGAAATTCCCCACCGGCGGTATCCCGATGTGACTCGGGGAGCCCGCGAGCGCCCGACCCGGCATTCATCCGGGACGGGGTCAGCAGATCCGGTGAGATGCCGGAGCCGACGGTCATAGTCCGGATGAAAGAGGATAAGACAGATATTGCTGGCCAGACCCTGCCGGGTTGGCCGCCGCATGGCTACTTCTGTCTGCCTTTCCATGCCCTGATTCTGGTCCTTGTCTTTTTTAGGAGTCTTACCATGAATCAGTCTCTACTCAGTGAATTCGGTGATCCCATTGCTCGCGTCGAAGCCGCGCTGGCCGCCCTGCGTGCCGGTCAGGGTGTGCTGGTGGCCGATGATGAAGATCGTGAGAACGAAGGCGATCTCATCTTTGCCGCAGAAACCATGACCAACGAGCAGATGGCCATGATGATCCGCGAGTGCTCCGGCATCGTCTGCCTCTGTCTGACCGACGAGCGGGTTCGCCAGCTCGAGCTGCCGATGATGGTGGAGGCCAACTCCAGCCACTATCAGACTGCCTTCACCGTGACCATCGAAGCGGCGCAGGGGGTGACCACCGGGGTGTCCGCCGCCGATCGCATCACCACCATCCGCGCGGCCATCGCCGACGGAGCCCGGCCCTCCGATTTGCATCGACCCGGCCATGTCTTCCCGCTGCGCGCCCGTACGGGTGGGGTACTGACCCGCCGTGGTCACACCGAAGCGACCGTCGATCTGATGCAGCTCGCCGGGCTCAAACCTTATGGAGTTTTGTGCGAGTTGACCAAGGAAGATGGCTCCATGGCCAGGTTGCCGGACCTGGTGGCCTTCGGTCGTCAGCACCGGATGCCGGTCCTGACCATCGAAGATCTGGTGCAATATCGTCAATTGCTGTCAGAACGTTCAGCCTGAGCCTCATACGAAATTGTAATAAGCCCAAATTTTGGTTACGCTTTGTGCGAACCTCATCCAGGGACACTCATTTTCGCTTAAAGTTTGTACGGAAAGTGTGCAGCTAAAAAAAAATGAGGGTTTTAACGCATTTATCTGTGATGAGGCCTATCCAAACTATGATTTTTTTGTGCCATAATCACGCCGCTTGCTAAACGTCTGGCGAGTTAAAGGGAGCTTTTAAAAATGAAAAAAATGTTGTTGGTAGGTGTTGTTGGTCTGTCCGCTCTGCTGGGCGGTTGTGCAAACACCAGCGAACTGGAAACTTCCGTTCAGAATCTGTCTAACAAAGTTGACCAACTGGCTCAAGATGTTAGCGCTGTTCGTGCTGATCAGTCCAAGATCGCTGCTGATGTTGCAGAAGCCAAGCAAGAAGCTATGCGTGCTAACCAGCGCATCGACAACATGGCTACTTCCTACAAGAAGTAATCCATGCGAAAAAATGGCGCATTTCAATGCGCCATTTTTTTTTGCCTGAAATTCATCAAATTACCGCGTTTCCCCGCTGAAACCCGCCTGACAAGGCAATGCCGACGAATCGGCATCCCCTCTTCTGATACCAATCAGATTAAAGATGTGATCTAATTGCTCTATTCTGGTTTCACTGTACTCAGTATGTCCGATCCAATCGAT
>NZ_JAPDBQ010000151.1:0-10287 GCF_027705325.1 Aeromonas sp. QDB18 | reverse complement strand
AAAAGAGAGTAATAGATCAGAACGGCCGATCGCCGTCAAGCACTGAAAATAGCAAAATCAGGTGCGGAATGACGGATCCATGCAGCCATTCCAGTATATCGCCATCCACCAACAAAGAAGCCCCTCGCAAGGGGCCTCTTTCATCATGCTGTGAGCGGCGTCGCCATCAGGCTTTCTTCGCCTTGGGCAGGCTCTCCTGCCATTTTCCGTTGTCGTAATGGGCTGTCCAGCCGGTCGCCTTGCCGTTGACCTCGGTCATCACGTACTGCTCCTTGGTCTTGCGGCTGAAGCGCACCACGGAGGCGTTTCCGTCAGGATCTGACGCCGGGGCGTCCGCCAGGTACTGGTGCTTGGGGGAGAGGCGATCGCGGAAGCGCTTGAGCTCCTCCACCAGTGGCGCACGGGTCTCGCGGGATTTGGGGAAGTTGCTGGCGGCCAGGAAGAGACCGGCGGCGCCGTCCCGCAGCACGAAGTGGGCGTCGGACTGGGTGCATTTCAACTCGGGCAGGGGTACCGGATCCTCTTTCGGCGGTGCAATGTCGCCATTTTTCAGGATCTTGCGGGTGTTCTTGCAGCTCTCGTTGGTGCAACCCATGTATTTGCCGAAACGGCCGTTCTTGAGCTGCATCTCGGAGCCGCAGCGATCGCACTCGATGCTCGGCCCTTCGTAGCCCTTGAGCTTGAACTGCCCCTGCTCCACCTCGTAGCCATCGCAATCCGGGTTGCGACCGCAGACGTGCAGCTTGCGGCTGTCGTCGATGATGTAGGCGTCCATGGCGGTGCCGCAGATCCCGCAACGATGCTTGGCACGCAGCGCATCGGTTTCCGCCTCGTCCCCGTCGGTGGCGGAGACGAACTCGTCCGCACTGACCAGGTTGATGGTCTTCTTGCAGCGCTCCTTGGGCGGCAGGGCATAGCCGGAGCAGCCGAGGAAGACGCCGGTGGTGGCGGTACGGATACCCATCTTGCGGCCACAATCCGGGCAGTCGATGTCGGTCAGCACCATCTGGTTGGCACGCATGCCCCCCTCTTCATGGGGCTTGTCGGCCTGCTCCAGCTCCTGGGTGAACTCGGCGTAGAAGGCGTCGAGCACCTTCTTCCACTCCAGGCTCCCCTCTGCGATGCCGTCGAGCTTGTCTTCCATCTTGGCGGTGAACTCGTAGTTCATCAGCTCGACGAAGTTCTCCACCAGGCGGTCGGTGACGATCTCCCCCATCTTCTCGGCGAAGAAGCGGCGGCTCTCGACCCGCACATACCCACGGTCGACGATGGTGGAGATGATGGAGGCGTAAGTGGACGGACGGCCGATGCCGCGCTTTTCCAGCTCGCGTACCAGGGCCGCTTCGGTGAAGCGGGCGGGCGGCTTGGTGAAGTGCTGGCGCGGATCCAGCTTGACCAGTTTCAGCACCTCGCCGACGGTCACCGCCGGCAGCTGGCTGTCTTCACCCTTGCGGCCCATGGGCGGCAGGGCCTTGGTCCAGCCGGCGAAGCGCAGGGTGCGACCGCGCGCCTTGAGCTCGAACTCCCCTGCCTTGACGGTCAGGGTGGAGGAGTCGTACTGGGCCGGGGTCATCTGGCAGGCGACAAACTGGCGCCAGATGAGGTCATAGAGCCGCATGGCATCGGGCTCCATCCCTTCCAGCATCTCGGCAGTCACCTGGACGCTGGAGGGGCGAATCGCCTCGTGGGCCTCCTGGGCATTGGCCTTGGCGCCGTAGAGGTTCGGCTCGCTCGGCAGGTAGGCGGCACCATACTGCTCGCCGATGTATTCCCGCACCGCATCCACCGCCTCTTTGCTGAGGTTGGTGGAGTCGGTACGCATATAGGTGATGTAACCCGCTTCATAGAGACGCTGGGCCATCATCATGGTCTTCTTGACCCCGAAGCTCAGACGGGTAGAAGCGGCCTGCTGCAGGGTGGACGTGATGAAGGGAGCGGACGGCTTGGAGCCGGTCGGCTTGTCTTCCCGGTTGACCACCTTGTAGTCGACCCCTTCCAGGGCCGCCACGGCGGCGAAGGTCTCGGCCTGGGTCACCGGCTTGAAGTCGGCACCATTGCGGCTGACCACCTCCATGCGCAGCTCGCTCTTCTCGGCGGTGAGCAGGTCGGCGTTGAGATCCCAGAACTCCACCGGCACGAACGCCTTGATCTCGCGCTCCTTGTCGACGATGAGGCGCACCGCGACGGATTGCACCCGACCGGCGGAGAGGCCGCGGGCCAGCTTCTTCCACAAGAGCGGGGAGACCATGTAGCCCACCACCCGGTCGAGGAAACGACGGGCCTGCTGGGCGTTGACGCGATGAATGTTCAGCTCGGACGGCTGGGCGAACGCCTCCTGGATGGCGCTCTTGGTGATCTCGTTGAACACCACGCGCTTGTAGCGGCTGTCGTCGCCACCGATGATCTCGCGCAGGTGCCAGGCGATCGCTTCCCCCTCTCTATCCAAGTCGGTTGCGAGATAGATGGTGTCGGCCTTGGCGGCCAGACTTTGCAACTCGCTGACCACTTTTTCCTTGCCGGGCAAAATCTGGTAGTTGGCCTGCCAGCCTGCGGTCGGGTTGATGCCCATCCTTGAGAACAGGGCGTTGCGATCCTTGGCCGCCTTCTCGGATTCGCTGAGCTTGATGCCGCGAATGACAGGTTTTTTGGGCTCGGTGCTGGCGCTGCCGCTGGTCGGCAGATCGCGCACGTGGCCTACGCTGGATTTCACCACGTAGTCCTTGCCCAAATATTTGTTGATGGTCTTGGCCTTGGCCGGAGACTCCACGATGACCAGTGATTTGCCCATGCTGTAACTATTATCCTCATTGCACCCGACGGGGTTGGCGTGCGGTTTTGTGGGGCTGTATAAGAGATTTGACGGGAAAAAGCAATCTTGCGGGTCAATTTGCCCGACAGCCCGAACCGCCCTGCTTCTTTATTTATTAATGCGAAGCCGGGGCGCGGGAAGCAACCGCTTTTTTGTTTTTATGCTATATCCCCCCCTTTTTTAGATTGGAAATGACATATCCAGCCACCCTTGTGACATAAAAACCCATTCTGGTTATCAGCTTGTTACAAAGGATGAAATCTCTTTATAATGGCCGCACACCGCAGCTTTGTGCGCGGAAGGAACCGCTCCCCATATAAAAATCGAAAGGATGTGATCATGAAGCACTTCGAGGTCAACTTCGACGGCCTGGTCGGCCCCACCCACAACTATGCCGGCCTCTCCTATGGCAACGTCGCCTCCCAGAGCAACGCCAAAGAGGCCTCCAACCCCAAGGAAGCGGCCAAGCAGGGGCTGCGCAAGATGAAGGCGCTGACCGACCTCGGCATGGTACAGGGAGTGCTGGCCCCCCAGGAGAGGCCGGATCTCGCGACCCTGCGCCGCCTGGGCTTCACCGGCAACGACGCCAGCGTCCTGGCCCAGGCGGCCAGACAGGCCCCCGCCGTGCTGGCCGCCTGCTACTCCGCCTCCAGCATGTGGACCGCCAACGCCGCCACCGTCTCCCCGAGCGCCGACACCCAGGATGGCCGCATTCACTTCACCCCCGCCAACCTGACCAACAAGTTCCACCGCTCCCTGGAGCCCGAGGTGACCGGGCGCATCCTGCGGGCCGTGTTCAACAACGATCGCCACTTCTATCACCACCAGCATCTGCCGGAGAACGACCACTTCGGTGACGAAGGCGCCGCCAACCACACCCGGCTGTGCCGCGCCTATGGCGAAGCGGGGGTCGAGCTGTTCGTCTATGGCCGCAGCGCCTTCGACGTCTCCCAGCCCGCCCCCAAACGCTATCCGGCCCGCCAGACCCTGGAAGCGAGCCAGGCCATCGCCCGCCTGCATGGCCTGGGGGATGAGAGTGCGGTCTTCATTCAGCAGAACCCGGACGTGATCGATCAGGGAGTGTTCCACAACGACGTCATCGCGGTGGGCAACCAGAACGTGCTCTTCTTCCACCAGCAGGCATTCCTCCATACCGAGGCTGCGCTGGCCGAGGTGCGTACCAAGTTCGGCGACGGTGAGCTGCACTTCATCGAGGTACCGACTGCAGAGGTGTCGGTGCAGGATGCGGTGAAGTCCTATCTGTTCAACACCCAGATCCTCACCCTGCCATCCGGCGAGATGGCGATCATCGCCCCCACCGAATGCCGCGACAACCCGGCGGTGTCCGCCTATCTGGCCAGGCTGGTGACCCAGGGCACCCCCATCAAGGACGTCCACTACATGGATGTGAAGCAGAGCATGAGAAACGGCGGCGGCCCCGCCTGTCTGCGCCTGCGGGTCGCCATGAACGACACCGAGCTCGCCGCGGTCAACCCGGCCTGCCTCATCACCGACAGCCAGTTTGCCCGCCTGGATCAGTGGGTCGAGAAGCACTATCGCGACAGCCTGGCGCCGGACGATCTGCGCGACCCCTCCCTGGTGCTGGAGACCCGCACCGCCCTGGACGAGCTGACCCAGATCCTGAAACTGGGTTCCGTCTACCCCTTCCAACGCTGAGGTGCGCCATCGGCCTGCAGAGCCGACGCAATAAAAAAAGAGAGCCGGGCAATGCCCGGCTCTCTTTTTAGTCCTTTGCACTGAGCTATAAAACCTGTTCACGAGCTGTAGCGAGAGATCGTCAGCAAGGTGAAGAGCAGCGCAGGAACCGGAGTGTGTAGATACACATGAGGATTCCGAGCAGCACATGAGCCTTGATCACGACCTCGCAGTAAGCTCGAAACAGGTTCTCAGCGCCAGGGGCTCTGCTGCCACAGCCGGCCAAGGCCGGCCTCCAGCCCCAGTGCCGCCTGCTTGCCAAGCTTCTGGGTCAGGCTCCTTGGTTTGCTGTAGCGGATGCCGACCACCTTGTGATGGCTGGCCTGGGCCAGCAGGTAGTCATCGCTGGTGCAAAGCGCATCCACCAGACCGAGCTGCTTGGCCTGGCTCGCCAGCCAATGCTCGCCCGTGGTCACCTTGTCGATGTCGAGACCGGGTCTGTGCTCGGCCACGAAGGCCTTGAACTGTTCGTGGATGGCCCCCAGCTCCTCGCGAAACTTCTCCCGCCCCAGATCGTCGTTCTCGCCGAACATGGTGATGGTGCGCTTGTACTGACCTGCGGTGTGCATCTCGAATTCGATGTCGTGCTTCTTGAGCAGCTTGTTGAAGTTCGGCATCTGGGCAATCACCCCGATGGAGCCGACGATGGCGAACGGCGCCGCCAGGATCTTGTCCGCGACGCAGGCCATCATGTAGCCACCGCTCGCCGCCACCTTGTCGATGGCCACGGTCAGCGTGATGTCCTTGTCCCGCAGCCGCTGCAACTGGGAGGCGGCCAGGCCGTAACCATGCACCACGCCGCCGCCGGATTCGAGACGCAGCAGCACTTCGTCCCCGGGCCGGGCCACGCCTATCACGGCACTCACCTCTTCCCGCAGGGAGGCCACTTCCTTGGCATCCATGCTGCCGTTGAAGTCGATGACGAACAGCCGGCTGCGCTCATCCTCCCCCTTGGCTTTGGCCTTGTGCTCGGCCTTGCGGGTCTTCTCCATCTGCTTGCGCTCGGCCTTGCCCGCCAGGGCTGCCTGCAGTTGATGGCGCCCCTGCTCCAGCTCGCCGGAGAGATCGGTCACCACCAGCTCCCCCTTGCGGGATTTGGGCTGGCGGCTGCTCGCCACCATCAGGATGACGGCGCCGATGGCCAGCAGGAAGGTGAGGGTCTTGGCCAGAAACAGGCCGTATTCGGTCAAAAATGCCACTTGATGCTCCGCTCAATGTCCGGTTTTTTCACATAGTAAGGAGTTTGCCCCCCTCGCGCAAAAACTCTGCCATCTCCCGTGCCAAGGGCGGAGGGATCGACGCTATCGCCCTGTTTTATTCACATTTTTGCCGTCTCATACTGGTCAACTGCCGGGCCGGGTCAGTACACTTGCCCACTCGATTCGTTGCGCCAAGCCGCCAGGCATTGTTAACAGGAGTCCACATGCTCGACTATCAGGCCCCCCGTGATCTGCTCAAGGACAAGGTCATTCTGGTGACGGGCGCCGGTGACGGCATCGGCCGCGAAGCGGCCCTTACCTATGCGGCCCACGGTGCCACCGTGATCCTGCTCGGGCGCACCAGTGCCAAGCTGGAGGCGGTCTACGACCAGATTGAAGCGGCCGGTCACCCCCTGCCCGCCATCGTGCCAGTGGACTTGAAAGGGGCTACTGCCGCCCACTACCGCGGCATGGCGGAGACCTTCGCCCAGCAGTTCGGCCGCCTCGACGGCGTGCTGTTCAACGCCGGGCTGCTCGGCACCCTGTCGCCGTTCGAACACATTCAGGAGCAGGAGTGGGACGAGGTGATGCAGGTCAACGTCAAATCCGAATTCCTGCTGACCCAGGCGCTGTTGCCCCTCCTTCGCCAGACCGCCAAGGAGCACGGCGAGGCGTCCATCGTCTACACCTCCTCCAGCGTGGGCCGCAAGGGGCGCGCCTACTGGGGCACCTATGCCATTTCCAAGTTCGCCGTCGAAGGCATGATGGAGGTGCTGGCGGACGAGCTAGAGAACACCAGGGTGCGGGTCAACACCCTGAACCCGGGCGGCACCCGCACCAGGATGCGGGCCAGCGCCTTCCCGGCGGAAGATCCGCAAACCCTCAAGACCCCGGCCGATCTGATGCCCCTCTATCTCTACCTGATGGGGCGTGATAGTCAGGGCCAGAGCGGCAAGACCTTCGTGGCCCAGCCCAAATAAATCAACAAATCAACCGGATGGGATTACAGTGAAGAGGGGGTGCCAAGGCGCGCCCTGTTGAATCCCATCGGCCCCAGACAGGTTGCACTATGTTTCGTCCCAAGAGCACGTTTGAGCAATGGCGGATCTTTCAGGCGGTGGTGGACTGCGGCGGTTATGCCCAGGCTGCCGAGGCGCTGAACAAGAGCCAATCCTCCCTCAATCATGCGGTTGCCAAGCTGCAACAGAGTCTGGGGGTGGCCCTGCTGGGGGTGCGGGGACGCAAGGCGGTGCTGACGCCGGCGGGGGAGATCTTCCTCAAGCGGGCGCGCCAGCTCAGCCAGCAGGATCAGTTGCTTGCGATCCCCCTTGTTGTCGGAGCGGTGGCCGAGCCACTGGCTGATGAGGATGCCGATCACCGCGTTCACCGTGTAGAAGAGCCCCACCAGGAAGGGGCGCACCTGCACCTCCTCGGCCAGAAACAGGCTCAAGGTCGGCACCTGCAGCGCCACCGCCACCCCGGTCATGAAGGTCACGGCGAGAAACGAGAGAGAGACGGGATCCGGCCTCTTGCGGGCAGCAGACAGCAAACTCATAGAGATACCATTGATATGGAAGAAAAAAGGAGCCAGATGCGGGCGGGCTTGGCGTATGGCGGCAGCTATTTTATGCCATTATCAACAGCCACCTCAAGGGTTGCGGGGGGGCGTCCAAGTCCGTACATTGGAAGCCCATCCAGCGCCAGTACAAGGATTTAACATGTTTGATTTTGACCGGGAAATAGATCGTAGCGGTACCATGAGCCTGAAATGGGACAAATACAAGGGTCAGGATGTCCTGCCCATGTGGGTCGCAGACACCGACTTCGTCTCTCCCCCCGCCGTACTGGAGGCCCTCACCAAACGGGTCGCCCACGGCATCTTCGGCTATTCGCGCCCTTCTCCCCGGCTCATCGAACTCATCGTATCCCGTCTGGCCAGCCGCTATGGCTGGACCATCCAGCCCGAATGGCTCGTCTTCCTGCCCGGGGTGGTGCCGGGCCTCAACCTCGCCTGCAAGGCCTGGAGCCAGCACGGACGCGGCATCATCACCCCCAAGCCGGTCTACTACCCCTTCCTGCAGGCACCGGGCTTCAATGACCGCCCCCTGCTCACCGTCCCCGTGGTAGAGGAAGAAGGCCGCTGGGTGCTGGATCTCGAAGAGCTTGAGCGTCAGGCCCCCTCGGCGGATCTGCTGCTGCTGTGCAACCCCCACAACCCGGGTGGCACCGTCTTCACCCGGGAAGAGCTGCTGGCCATCGACGCCATCGCCGAGCGCCACAACCTGGTGATCTGCTCCGACGAAATCCACTGCGACCTGCTGCTGGACAAGGATGCCCGCCACATCCCCTATGGTGCCCTGAGCCCGGAGGCGGCCGAGCGCTCCGCCGTCATGATGGCGCCGAGCAAGACCTTCAACATCGCAGGGCTGTGCTGCTCCTTCGCCGTGATCCCCAATGCCCGCCTGCGGCTCAAGCTGCAACAGGCGATGCGCGGCATCAGCGCCGACGTCAATCTGCTGGGGTTCGTGGCGGCCGAGGCGGCCTATGAGGGGGGCGAGCAGTGGCTGAATGAACAGCTCGACTACCTGGCCGGCAACCTGGCCCTGATCGAGCAGGCCGTGGCCCGCTGGCCCGGCGTCAAGCTGGCCCGCAACCAGGCCACCTACCTCGCCTGGATCGACATGAGCGCCCTGGGCCTGGACGATCCCGTCGCCTTCTTCGAACAGGCGGGCGTGGGTCTCTCCCCCGGAGCCCAGTTCGGCAACGGCCAGTTCGTGCGGCTCAACTTTGGCTGCACCCGGGCCCGTCTCACCGAGGCCCTGGCCCGCATGGAGAAAGCCATTCTCCAGACCCGCTAGCGAACCGTCCCGGGCGGCGGCCCCAGGCCGCCCGGTGCGCGCAAAAGCGGTAAAATCCGTTCAGCTTCCCGTCTGATACGGATAAGATGAGGCTCATCACCGGATGAGCCCGCCTCCTCCTCATGTTCAGCCACGGTTTCGGTCCACTATGCGCCCATTCGCCTTCTCTGCCCTGTTGCGTCTGTCACGTACCGCCCTGCCCTGGCTTGCGGCCGTGCTGGCGCCCTCCCTCTTCGCCTCCCCCGCCTATGTCACCATCGGTACGGGAGCCCTCAACGGCGTCTACTACCCGACAGGAGGCGCTATCTGCCGCCTGCTCAACGAGGAGAGTGCCCGCCACGGCCTGCACTGCACGGTGCAGAGTACCTCGGGCTCCATCGCCAATCTGGCGGCGCTCGCCAAGGGAGAGGTACAGCTCGCCCTGATGCAGTCGGATGTGCTCTACCATGCGGTGCACGGCACCGGCCCCTTCGCGGGCCAGGCCCCGGACGATCAGCTGCGCAGCCTGTTGCGGCTCCACAAGGAGTCCCTGACCCTGATTGCCAGCGCCACCAGCAACATCACCACCCTGACCGACATCAAGGGCAAGCGGGTCGATGTCGGCGCCCCCAACTCCGGGGACAGGGTCACCAGCCGGGCCCTGCTCGATGCCATGGGGTGGCGGGTCGCCGACTTCAGCCGCCCGCCTGTGATCTCCCCGGGCAACCGGCTGGAGGGGCTCTGTGACGGCACCCTGGATGCCGCCTTCGTGGTCGCCGGTCACCCCAATCAGGCCATCGGCGATCTCACCGGCCGCTGTCAGGCCCGCCTCATTCCCATCGAGGGGGAACAGGTGGACAAGCTGCTCAAGCAGCACCCCTACTATGATCGCAGCCGCATCGGCGCCAACCTCTATCCGGGGCAGACAAGCGGCGTCAATACCTTCGCCGTCACCGCCGAACTGGTGGCGCTGGCCAGTCTGCCCGAGAGCGAGGTGCGCACCCTGCGGGACGTGCTGAACGAGCGGCTCAAGCAGTTCACCCGGCTGCATCCGGCACTGACCACCCTCACCTGGGAAGGCATGCAGGCGGGCAGCATCGCCCTGCTCCATCCCGGCATGCTGGATGCCGTGCCCACCCTCCCGGCGGACACCCTCACGGCATCCGGGGCAGGGGCGACCTCGGGCGCCCTGCCGACCTTGTCCCCGGCGAGCAGCGCGGCCACACCGACCGATGGGACAGGCCCCCTGGAAGGCACCGCGCCACTGGAGGGGTCCGACACCTTGCCGGAGCAGCCGGCCGCCGCGACCCTCTCAACCAGTTCGGGGGCGGCCTCCACCAACCAGGCCCCGGCACTGACCGAGCCGCCCACACCGGGCAGCGCAACCCTGGCACCAGGCCATCCCCTGACCCCGCCTGAGGCGCACGCCTCGTCGGCAACGCCGCTGGAGGCGCCATCACCGGAGGCCATGCCGGCCAGCCCGCCCAACCACGCGGTGGAGACCACAGCCCCCGCCGGGCAATGAACACCAACCAAGAGGCCACCCCAGGGGTGCAATGCTGTTCACTTAAGGAAGGTGCGAATAAGCGGGGAAATTCTTCTCGGCTGACTCAGTCATTTCATTTCTTCATGTTTGAGCCGATTTTTTACTCCCGTAAATGCCTTGAATCAGCCTATTTAGACCGTTTCTTCGCCATTTAAGGCGTTATTCCCAGTTTTTAGTGAG
>NZ_JAPDBQ010000150.1:0-10308 GCF_027705325.1 Aeromonas sp. QDB18 | reverse complement strand
AAAGATCGGCTCAAACTGAAAAAATGAAATGACTGAGTCAGCCGAGAAGAATTTCCCCGCTTATTCGCACCTTCCTTTGATAAATGTGGCCTCTGCTCTGTTTATCGTTTTACCCAGCTGCGTTTTTCATTTTTCGCGGCGGGCTACACTCACGTCGCCTCTCTCTGGTCCATGGCGGGGTAGATCCCCTGCGCAATGGGTGTGCCATGGCGGCACAAAGGGACGGATCCCTGCCTGTTTCCCCGCAGTTCAACACATCAGAGCACCATAACGGGCCGCAATGAGGTATCTTATGCCCCGATTTCATCCATCAAACGGATAAGAGACAACACATGATCATCAAACCCAAGGTTCGCGGCTTTATCTGCACCACCACCCACCCGGTCGGTTGTGAAGCCAATGTTCGTCGCCAGATCGCTTACACCCAAGCCAAGGGCGCCATCGAGAATGGCCCCAAGAAGGTGCTGGTGATCGGCGCTTCTACCGGCTATGGTCTGGCCTCCCGCATTGCCGCAGCCTTCGGCAGCGGAGCTGCCACCATCGGTGTCTTCTTCGAAAAGCCGAGCTCCGAGACCAAGACGGGCTCCGCCGGCTGGTACAACTCCGCCGCCTTCGACAAGGCCGCCAAAGAGGCCGGCCTCTACGCCAAGAGCATCAATGGCGATGCCTTCTCCCACGAGTGCCGTGCCAAGGTGATCGAGCTCATCAAGCAGGATCTGGGTCAAATCGATCTGGTGGTCTACTCTCTGGCCTCTCCGGTGCGCAAGCTGCCGGACACCGGCGAAGTGGTGCGCTCCGCCCTCAAACCCATCGGCGAGGTCTACACCTCCACCGCCATCGACACCAACAAGGATCAGATCATCACCGCCACCGTCGAGCCGGCGAATGAGGAAGAGATCCAAAGCACCATCACCGTCATGGGCGGCCAGGACTGGGAACTGTGGATGGCGGCTCTGCGCGATGCGGGTGTGCTGGCTGACGGCGCCAAGTCCGTGGCCTACTCCTACATCGGTACCGACCTGACCTGGCCCATCTACTGGCATGGTACCCTGGGGCGTGCCAAGGAAGATCTGGACCGCGCCGCCACCGCCATCCGTGGCGATCTGGCTGCCAAGGGGGGGACCGCCCACGTGGCCGTGCTCAAATCCGTGGTGACCCAGGCCTCCTCTGCCATTCCCGTGATGCCGCTCTACATCTCCATGGCCTTCAAGATCATGAAGGAGAAGGGCATTCACGAGGGCTGCATGGAGCAGGTGGACCGCATGATGCGCACCCGCCTGTACGGCGCCGACATGGCGCTGGACGAGCAGGCCCGCATCCGCATGGATGACTGGGAGCTGCGTGAAGACGTGCAGCAGACCTGCCGTGATCTCTGGCCCTCCATCACCACCGAGAACCTCTCCGAGCTGACTGACTACACCGGCTACAAGCAGGAGTTCCTGCGCCTGTTCGGTTTCGGCCTGGACGAGGTGGACTACGATGCGGACGTGAATCCGGACGTGCAATTCGACGTGGTCGAGCTGTAAGTCGGTCGTCAGCACAGACAGGGCCCTGCGGGGCCCTGTTTTTTTGCAGCAGACTCAACCTGTTGCCTCAGGTTTATTATCCGCGATCACCTTTTTCCCCGAACAAACCCGCTAGGCTTGCGCTGTCCGGATCACAGACGGCACCGCCGAGGTACGAAAGCCATGACCACATCCCATGAGGCGCCCAAGAAGCGCCAGCTCCCCACGGTTTATACCCTGCTTTTCATCATCATCGCCCTGATGGCGGCCCTCACCTGGGTGCTGCCGGCGGGAAAATACAACTATGTGACGGCCAAGACCCAGCAGCCGGTGGCTGCAGCGGCCGTGGCCGACTACAGCGGTGACGAGCGACTGCTGCCGGTACCCGGCAGTTACACCGAGCTCCCCTCCCAACCCCAGGGGGTATTCGATGTGCTCAAGGCGCCCATCCAGGGCTTTCACAAGGCGGCGGACGTAGCACTGTTCGTACTCATCATCGGCGGCTTTCTGGCGGTGACCATGCAGAGCGGGGCGCTGGATGCCGGGGTCGGGGCCATAGTGCGTACCTTCGCCGGGCGCGAGCGGCTGCTCATCCCGGTGCTGATCGCCCTGTTCGCCCTGGGTGGCTCCACCTTCGGCATGGCGGAGGAGACGGTGGCCTTCTGGGCACTCATCGTGCCGGTGATGATGGCGGCGGACTTCGATCGCATGGTGGCGGCCGGGATCATCCTGCTCGGCTCCGGGGTCGGGGTGCTCGCCTCCACCGTCAATCCGTTTGCCACCGGCATCGCCTCCGGTTTCGCGGGTATCCCCATCGGTGAGGGGATAGGGCTACGGGTCATCCAGTGGCTGCTGCTGGTGATCTTCGCCTCCTGGTTCGTGATGCGCTACGCCAGGCAGGTGCAGCAGGACAAGTCCCGCTCCGTGCTGGCCGATATCGTTTATGACGACGAGTTCTCCCAGATGAAGAGCGGCAATCTCGCCTTCAGCGGCAAGCAGAAGCTCACCATGCTGGTCTTCTTCGGCACCTTCCTGCTGATGATCTATGCGGTGGTGCCCTGGTCCGATCTGGGCATTGATCTGTTGCCCACCCTGGGCTGGTGGTTCGACGAGCTCTCCACCCTGTTCTTCAGCGCCTCCATCCTGATTGCCCTCATCAACCGGATGCCGGAGTCCAACTACGTGGCGACCTTCCTGAACGGGGCGCGGGATCTCATCGGGGTGGCCCTGGTGGTGGCGGTGGCGCGCGGCATCTATGTGGTGATGGAGTACGGCGTCATCATCGACACCATACTGCATTGGGCCGAGGGGCTGGTGAGCGGACTGTCGTCGTCGGTCTTCATCCTGATGGCCTATCTGGTGCACATCATCCTGAGCTTCTTCATCCCCTCCACCTCGGGGCTCGCGACCGTCTCCATGCCGTTGATGGGGCCGCTGGCGGACTTCTCCGGTATCTCGCGGGATCTGGTGATCACCGCCTATCAGTCCGCCTCCGGCTGGATCAATCTGTTCGCCCCCACCGCCGCCCACCTGGTGGCGGGGCTGGCGCTCGCCAGGATCCCCTATGATCGCTTCGTGCGCTGGGTGCTGCCCTTCATCATCGGGGTGGCCCTCATCACCATGGCGGTGCTGGTAACCGGTGCCCTGCTCCACGGCTGATGGCGCGGATAGAAAACGACAGATAACAAAAAGGCTCCCGCGGGAGCCTTTTTCATGAGCCTTGCTTACTGTTTGTAGCCCTTGAGGAAGCGGGCGAGGCGACCGATAGCCTCTTCCAGCTCCTCTTCCCGGGGCAGGAACACCAGGCGGAAGTGATCCGGTGCCGGCCAGTTGAAGCCGGTGCCTTGCACCAGCAGGAGCTTCTCCTGCTGCAGCAGGTCGAACACCATCTTCTGGTCATCGCGAATGTCATACACCTTGGGGTCGAGGCGCGGGAACATGTAGAGCGCCCCCTTGGGCTTGACGCAGGAGACCCCGGGGATCTCGTTCAAAAGCTCCCAGGCTTTGTCCCGCTGGCGACGCAGGCGGCCCCCCGGCAGGATCAGCTCGTTGATGCTCTGGTAGCCCCCAAGGGCGGTCTGGATGGCGTGCTGCATGGGCACGTTGGCACACAGCCGCATGGAGGCCAGCATCTCCAGCCCCTCGATATAACCCTTGGCACGACCCTTGGGACCGGTGATGACCATCCAGCCCTGGCGGAAGCCGCAGGCGCGGTAGGCCTTGGAGAGGCCGTTGAAGGTTACCACCATGACGTCGTCGCACAGGGTGCAGACGCTGGTGTGGGAGATGTCGTCGTAGAGGATCTTGTCGTAGATCTCGTCGGCGAAAATGATGAGGTTGTGCTGACGGGCGATCTCGATCACTTCAAGCAAAAATTCGCTGCCGTAGACGGCGCCGGTCGGGTTGTTGGGGTTGATCAGCACCAGGCCGCGGGTGCGCGGAGTAATGCGAGCACGGATGTCGTCGAGATCCGGGTACCAGTCAGCTCCTTCGTCGCAGCGATAGTGCACCGCATGGCCGCCGGAGAGGGTTACTGCTGCAGTCCAGAGCGGGTAGTCGGGGGAGGGCACCAGCATCTCGTCGCCGTTGTTGAGCAGCGCCTGCATCGCCATCACGATGAGCTCGCTCGCACCATTGCCGATGTAGATGTCGTCGATGTCGACCTTGCGCATCCCTTTTTGCTGGTAGTACTGCATCACCGCCTTGCGGGCGGAGAAGAGCCCCTTGGAGTCGCAGTAGCCCTGGCTCTGGGGCATGTTGAGGATCACATCCTTGATGATCTCCTCCGGTGCTTCGAAGCCAAACGGGGCCGGATTGCCGATGTTGAGCTTGATGATGCGGTGACCTTCGTCTTCGAGACGGCGAGCTTCTTTGTGCACCGGGCCGCGGATGTCATAGCAGACATCGTCGAGCTTGTGCGACTTGTCGATAGTGAACATGGTGAGCGTGATTCCTTCCCCGTGGGGCGCGTTGGCAGAAAAGCTGTTTTTAGTATCAAATTTCTCTGCCCCTATTCTTCACAGAATTGAATGCTAGAACAATCTAATTTATGGAATAAATCCCTGATATTTACCCCTGAAACAGGGTTGTTGAAATGTTAAATTCAGCATGATCGTTTGCCTCTCTTTGGTAGATCAGTGAAAGATGAGGGGCAGATTCATAAAGTAACATGAGTGTATTGAAATATCTCCCCCATCTGGCACGATTGGCTGGGGTAAAAAAGGCCCCGACCCGTCGGTCTGCCAGGGGAGCACGCAGGCACGGGGGCTCATCTTCCCGCTCTCGAGGTTCACTCATGCAGGCACCCGCCACCGGTCGCTACCGCCATTTCAAGGGGGGCTATTACCAGGTTCTGGCCCTGGCCTTGCACACCGAAACCCAGGAGCAGCTGGTGATCTATCAATCCGAACAGGATGGTCAGGTCTATGCCCGCCCCGTCGCCATGTTCATGGAGTGGATTGAACATCAGGGACAGGTGGTGAGCCGCTTCACGCCGGTGGCCTGAGGCAGACTTGGCGACATGAAAAAAGGCGCCAGAGGCGCCTTTTTTCATGGTGTCGGGGCTTACAGACCCAGATTGGCTCTGGCATAGGCCTCAAAATCTGTGCAGCCGCCGATGTGCTGCTCATCCAGGAAGATCTGCGGCACAGTGGTGACCGGCTTGCCCGCCTTGGCGGCGAGATCGTCCTTGGTCAGCCCGGCCACGTTGATATCCACGTAGCGGAACTCGAAGTCATCGCGCTCCTCGGTCAGTTGCTCGGCAATCTGCTTGGCACGCACGCAATAGGGGCAACCGGGACGACCAAAAATCTCTACAAACATCTTTTCTCTCCATTAAACAAGCCGTTGAAGAAGGCCATTGAGATGAGGCTGGGCACAGCATAGCCCTGGCGCCCTGTCAGTCAAAGCTGAAAATTGCAATGCTTCCGTTCGCCATCTCCGATTGCGCCCACTGCTGATGATGGCGCCAGCGTCCCTGTTTCGCCCCAAGGCCGGGGAATCGGGCCGCCTTGCCGGCAAGGCAGCCCGTCTATCACTGCTCGACGATCTGGATGGGTTGTTGCTGGTAGATGCTCTCCAGCACGCCTTTTTCGAAGACGGTCCAGGGCCAGGGCGCCTTGCTGGCGCGGTAGCGCTCGTGGGTTGCCGGATCCTGGGAGAGACCGCGCTGGAACATCACGAAGGCCTTGCGCTGGCCACCGGCGGTGTCGATGAAGCCGGCGAGGTTCGACGTACCTGTGATGGTACCGGTCTTGGCGTGTACCTTGTTCTTCATCATGGGAGCGGTGACGCTGCGTCGCCAGGCCAGGGTGCCGTCCACCTGGGAGCTTGGCAGCAGCTTGATGAAGTCGAGCTCGGCATCGTTCTTCTGGATGAAGTTAAGCACCGACAACATCTGGCGCGCGCTGATGAGATTGTGGGCGGAGAGGCCGGAGCCGTCGGCCAGGGTGGCGTTGCCAAGGTCAATGCCGTGCTTGGTCAGGATGGCGCGCACCGCCATGGTGCCGCTGCGATAGCTGCCCGGCTTGTTGTAGTAGTGACGCCCCACGGTTTTGAGGAAGGTATCGGCGTAGAGGTTGTCGGACTTTTTCAACATCTTGGCGAGCATCACCGGCAGGGAGACAGAGTAGTGGGTCGCCAGGGTCTGGGCACCGACAGGGGCCTGATGGGTGACCCGCAGCAGGCCGTCGTGGCTGATCCCGGCGCGGTTCATGGCCCAGCGGATGTTGTCCCAGCCCCAGGCCTCCACGTCATGGATGGCAAAGCGCAGCCCTTGTGGCTCCTTGTTCGGGGTGATGCAGCCCTTGAGCTCGTAGAAGTTGCCCTTGGCCATGTCTACTTCCAGAGCGCAGAACTGACGCGCCATGTCGCCATAGCTCATCACCTCCACGTTGTCGGCGCCGATGCCGATGGGCACGCCGGTGGCCACGTTGCCCACCGCAGGCTTGCCAATCTGGGTGGCGGTGATGGTGCCGTAGGCGCAGTTCTTGTCGATGATGACCGAGGAGACGGGAGCGGCGAAACAGAGGGTCTGATCCCCCCAGGACCAGCCGTTGCCACGCTCGTAGCCGTTGTAGGCACCGGTGTTGACATAGACGTTGCCCTGAATGCGGGTGACGCCCAACTGTTTGAACAGGGCAACCAGATCCATGCGCGACAGGGTCGGGTCGCCCACGAAGTTGATCCAGATGTCGCCGTTGATGGTGGTGCCCTGTTTGGCGCCGGGCTGGGCCTGGATGTCGGTGGCGAAGCGGAAGTCGGCACCGAGTTCGAGGCGTGCAGCGAGCGCGGTGAGCACCTTCATGGTGGAGGCGGGGGCTATCATGTCATCGGCGTGACGGGCAAATTCCACCCCGTTGTTGCCCTGTACGATGACGGCGTACTGGCCCCCCTTGGGCGGGGTCAGCGGGGCGGCGTGGACCGCCAGAGAAAAGAGAGCACAAAAACCAATCAACAGCCGCTGCATAGGATCCTCTAACTGAACGAAAGGGCGGCATCAGAAACCGCCCCGATAATCAAACCGGGTGACTGCCGGGTATCGCCTGCCATGGGGTCAGGCCGGGGCGTTGGCAGTCCGGTAACGCCCCTCGTAATCGAATATTTTTTCCTTCACCTGCCAGAAGCGTCCCGACTTGCGGGCGATGACGAAATCCGGGTGACGGAACTGGTTTGCCGCGAGCATCACGCTCGCCAGGGTCGTGAATTCGGGCTCCAGGCCCGGGGCGGGCCAATGATGACGCACAAAGCGTTGTTGAAACAAGCGCTGTGCACCCCGGGAGTGAAAGGGGAAGTACTCTGTCAGGGTCAGGCCATCCTCGTCGTGGTAGGTCACCTCCAGCCGCTCCCCCTGCTTGCCGCGCCCGGCACTCAGGGTCAAACCGGCGCAGCGGATCACCATGCAGTCCTTGAGATTGAGGGCTTCCTTGAGCTTGTCGTCAGGGTCCACCAGCAGCTGGTCACAGCTTTGGCAGCGACGGGCGGCGATGTCGTTTTCAGCGCCGCAACCGGGGCAGATCTTGGCGCGAAAGCGGTAGTCGCACTCCTCGCGGTTGCCCTCGTCATCTTCAAACAGTCCCTGACAGCGGCGGCCATAGTGCTCGATCACCTTGCCATCCTCGTCGGTCTTGCCCCAGAAGGTGTTGGCAAAGCCGCAGGCGGGGCAGGGCACCTGAACCGGCTCGGTGCCGGCGTGGGGCCTGGGCTCCCCCACTTCGGGGGCAAACAGGTTGAAGTTGTTGCCTGCGTAGTCGAGCACCAGGCAATCGCTCTTGCCGGGTGAGAGGCGCAGGCCCCGTCCCACAATCTGCTGATAGAGCGACACCGATTCGGTGGGACGCAGCATCACGATAAGGTCGACGTGGGGGGCATCAAAACCGGTGGTGAGCACCGCTACGTTGACCAGAAACTTGAGCTCGCGCGCCTTGAAGGCACTGATTAGAGCGTCGCGCTCCGGTCCCGGCGTCTCGCCGGTGACGAGGGCGGCCTGCTGGCCTCTGGCACCGAGCAGGCCATAAATTTCCCGGGCATGCTCGACGGTGGCGGCGAAGATCATCACCCCCTGCCGGTCGGCCGCATACTCCAGCACCTGGCTCAGGATATGGGGGGTGACCCGCTCCTGGCGCTTGATCTCGCCGTTGAGCTGCGCCTCGCTGAACAGGCCGTTCTCCCGCGGCACCAGCTTGCTGAAGTCGTAGTGGACGATGGGGGCGTCCACCAGGCGCGGCGGGGTCAGGTAGCCGTTTTTCACCATGAAGCGCAGGGGCAGTTCGAACACGCAGTCACCAAAGAGCCGCTCGCCGTGGCTCTTGACCATGCCGTGGTAGTGGCGCCGGTAGATCCAGCCCAGCCCCAGCCGATAGGGGGTGGCGGTGAGCCCGAGGATCTTGAGGGCCGGATTGGCGGCCTTGAGATGCTCGATCACCTGATGGTATTGGCTGTCGTCATCGAGCGAGACCCGGTGGCACTCGTCGATGATGAGCAACGAAAAAGCCCCGTCGAAGGCATCCAGATTGCGCGCCACCGACTGCACCGAGCCAAACACCACCTGGGCGCTCGCCTCCTTGCGTGCGAGCCCCGCGGCGAAGATGTCGGCCTTGAGCCCCCAGGCTTCGTACTTGGCGTGGTTCTGCTCCACCAGCTCCTTGACGTGAGCCAGCACCAGCACCCGGCCACGGGCCTTGCGGGCCAGTTCGGCGATCACCAGGCTCTTCCCGGCCCCGGTGGGCAGCACCACCACGGCGGGATCCGGGTGTTTGCGAAAGTGGCTGATGACGGCGTTGACCGCGTCGGTCTGATAGGGTCTGAGAACGAACATGGGGAACGGCTGTGGTGCAAGGTGGCGCCATTATAGGGATCTTGCGGGGAAAATGCAGTGAGGGGGGCGTGCTGACAGGAAGCGGGCCGGCAAGATGCCGGCCCGTGCAGGTCAGGGACCTCAGTGGAAGGGGAACAGGTAGTTGAGCCAGCTACCCATGCGCATCAGGATCTTGCGCATGATGGCCACGTGGTGGAAGTGCTCGGTATAGATGGCGGCCTGGCCGCTGGAACCCGCGATCACCTGGTAGTTTGCCCATTCGGGATCGGTGATCTCGAGCACGATGGGTAGGCGACCCGGTACCTGTGCCGAGGTCTGATCGATAAGACCCGCCTGTGCCTGGATATTGCCCGGTGCCATGGCCGGGATAACGGACTGCACCTTGGCCTTGAAGATGCGACCCGGAATGCCGTCGAGCACGACTTCGGCCTCGTCACCCGCCTTGAGCCGCTGCATGCTGTTCTGCCAGAACCAGCTGACATAGGCATTGGCATCTTCATGAATGAAGGTCATCACGGGGCGGAACATGAAGGGGGCGGCAATCATGCCCGGGCGCAATGCCAGTTGTACGACATGACCGTCACTCGGGGCGTAGACCACGGTCTGCTCCAGATCGTACTTGGCGATGTTGAGCTGGGCACTCAGGTCATTGAGGGTCGCTTTCTGCTGATCAATCTGGGCGACGATGTCATCCACGTTGGCCTGGGTGACGTCGAGGTCGCGCTGTTTGCCGATGCCCCGTCGCATCAGCTCCTGGGCGCGATCCCTGTCCAGGCTGGCGGAGCGCAGGCGGGCGTCCAGAGCCTTCAGAAAATCGGTGTTGGAGGCGAGGCGCGCCGTCAGGCTGGCGACCTTCTCCTGGAAGGGCTCAGCGTCGATGCGAAACAGCACATCCCCTTTCTTGACCGGCTGGTTGGGCTTGACCGGGACGTCGGTGACACGCCCCTTGACCAGGGGCACGACCGGGGTGGAGACATAATAGTTGCGAGCCAGCTCGGAATAGGGGTGGTTGTAGTTCATCAGCATGATGAGTGTGCCGATGATGATGACGCCACCCAGTACGGCGGTCGGCACGGTCCACTTGTTGAGCGGGATCTTGAAGATCTTGAAAATACCTATGCAGAGGGCTGTATAGGTGAGAATAAGTAGCAGGTCCATGGGGCGTTACCTATTTGTCGGTCTGTTCGAGCGTGGTCATGCGAGCCTGCAGTGCTGCCAGCTCCTCTTTGAGTGCGCTGATCTCTGTTTCGTCATGTTGTAGGCGTTGCGAGAAGCCCCAGCCGCGATCGGGGCGATAAATCGTGGCCCAGATCCAGAGGAAGGGCCAGAGCACGTGCAGGGTGAACAGGCTGACCCAGCCTGCCACGTGAATGGCGTTCTGGTGGGGGTGATTACGGTGCTTGGCAATTTCATACCTGATTACCCATGATTAGCAGTCAGTTACCACGAACTATACTGATCTTACGTACAGTTATCGAGGTGCGAGAT
>NZ_JAPDBQ010000149.1:0-10412 GCF_027705325.1 Aeromonas sp. QDB18 | reverse complement strand
GACTGTGCTCGGTGATTGATCCGGGAGATCAGATCACCACTTGGCTAGATAGTTCCCCGATTTGTGCAACAAGGCCGCTGAACGGCAACAAGATGTGGATCACCAATGGGCCCGATGCCAACACCTTCGTCATCTATGCCAAGACCGATGCCGCCGCCGGGCCCAAAGGGATTTCCACCTTTATCGTCGAGGCGGGGACTCCCGGTTTTTCCACCGCCCAGAAGCTCGACAAGCTCGGCATGCGCGGCTCCAGTACTTGCGAGCTGGTGTTCGACAACTGCCGGGTGCCGCAGGAGAACCTGCTGGGCCCCCTGCACGGCGGGGTCAAGGTACTGATGAGCGGGCTCGACTACGAGCGGGTGGTGCTGGCGGCCGGGCCCCTTGGCATCATGCAGTCCTGCATGGACGTGGTGCTCCCCTATGTGCGCGAGCGCAAGCAGTTCGGTCAGGCCATCGGCGAGTTTCAGCTGGTGCAGGGCAAGCTCGCCGACATGTATACCCGTCTCGCCAGCAGCCGGGCGCTAGTCTATTCGGTGGCGAGCGCCTGCGATCAGGGCCGCACCAGCCGCAAGGATTGTGCCGCCGCCATCCTGTTTGCCGCCGAGAACGCCACCCAGATGGCCCTTGATGCCATCCAGCTGCTCGGCGGCAACGGTTACATCAACGAATACCCCACAGGCCGCCTGCTGCGGGACGCCAAACTCTACGAGATAGGCGCCGGCACCTCGGAGATCCGCCGCTGGCTCATCGGCCGCGAGCTGATGGGAGAGAGCGCATGAGCAGGATCCACTCCCGTCTCGACACCGCGAGCCCCGACTATGAGGCCAATCGGGCCGCCATGCAGGCACTGGTCGACGATCTCAATACCCGCCTGGAGGAGATAGCCTTGGGCGGGGGCGCGGCCAACAACGCCCGCCACCAGGCCCGTGGCAAGCTGCTGCCCCGCGAGCGCATCGACCAGCTGCTGGACCCGGGCTCCCCCTTTCTCGAGCTCTCGGCGCTGGCCGGATGGCAGGTCTATGACGAACCGGTGCCCGCCGCCGGCATCCTCACCGGTATCGGCCGGGTCTCGGGGCGCCTGTGCATGCTGGTGGTGAATGACGCCACCGTGAAGGGCGGCACCTACTACCCCCTCACGGTGAAAAAGCACCTGCGCGCCCAGGCCATCGCCGAGCGGCTGCGCCTCCCCTGCCTCTATCTGGTGGATTCCGGCGGCGCCTTCCTGCCCATGCAGGACGAGGTGTTCCCCGACCGGGAGCATTTTGGCCGCATCTTCTACAACCAGGCTCGCATGTCGGCCCAGAGCATCCCCCAGCTGGCGGTGGTGATGGGGCTCTGCACCGCCGGCGGCGCCTATGTGCCCGCCATGGCGGACGAGTCCATCATGGTCAGGGAGCAGGCCACCCTCTTTCTGGCGGGGCCACCGCTGGTCAAGGCCGCCACCGGCGAGGAGATCAGCGCAGAAGCCTTGGGCGGCGCCGAGGTACACTGCGCCCACTCCGGGGTGGCGGATCACATGGCCCGGGACGATGCCCATGCCCTGGCCATCGCCCGCACCCTGGTAAGCAACCTGGGGGACAACCAGACGGCGGCGTCACCCGCCCCATCCGCTCCCTCCTATGATGAGCCGCACTACCCCATCGAGGAGCTCTACGGCCTAGTGGGCACCAGTCTCAAGCGCCCCTATGACGCACGAGAATTGATCGCCCGACTGGTGGATGGCTCTGTGTTTGACGAATTCAAGGCGTTGTTCGGCACTACCCTGGTGACGGGTTTTTCCCGCATTGAGGGCATGCAGGTGGGGATCCTCGCCAACAACGGCGTGCTGCACAGCGACAGCGCCCAGAAGGGAGCCCACTTCATCCAGCTCTGCAACCAGCGGGGGATCCCGCTGCTGTTTCTGCAAAACATCACCGGCTTTATGGTGGGGAGTACGGCGGAGAAAGAGGGGATCGCCAAGCACGGCGCCAAGCTGGTGACCGCCGTGGCCTGCAGCCGGGTGCCCAAGATCACTCTGATCGTCGGCGGCAGCTTCGGTGCCGGCAACTACGGCATGTGCGGGCGCGCCTATGAACCGGATTTTCTCTTCAGCTGGCCCAACAGCCGCATCTCCGTCATGGGGGGCGAGCAGGCGGCCGGGGTGCTGGTGCAGGTGCGCCGGGACAAGCTCGCCGCCGAGGGCAAGACTCTGGGCGAGTCGGAGGCGGCCGCCATTCGCACCCCGGTGATCGCGCAATACGAGCGCCAGGGTCACCCCTATTACGCCAGTGCTCGCCTGTGGGATGACGGCGTCATCGACCCGGCCCAGAGCCGCACCGTGCTGGCCCTGGCGCTGGCGGCCTGCCAGGGGGCCGAGCCTGGCCCTGGGCAGTACGGCATCTTCCGGATGTAAGGAGTTCATATGTCAGACCCGCTCTTCAACGATCCCCTTGCCCATTTTCGCCTTGAGCGCCACGGCCCGGTGATCGAGCTGGTGCTCGCCCGCCCGGCCCGTCACAACGCCCTCGATGCCGACCTGATGCAGGGGCTGCTCGACTGCCTCGACGAGCTGGCCCACGGCCAGCCCCTCGCCGACCGCCCCCACGTGCTGCTGCTGCGCGCCGAGGGACCGCATTTTTGCGCGGGCGCCGATCTCGAGTGGATGCGCAAGATGGCCGGGGAGGCATTCGACCCCCGCGCCTTTGACAAGAATCGCGAGGACGCCCGGGTGCTGGCCCACCTGATGCAGGCACTGGACGAGCTGCCCTTCCCCACGGTAGCCCTGGTGCAGGGGGCCGCCTACGGCGGAGCCTTAGGCCTTGTCTGCGCCTGCGACATCGTGCTGGCCAGCGAAAATGCCCGCTTCTGCCTCTCCGAGGTGACCCTGGGACTGGTGCCTGCGATGATCAGCCCCTACGTGGTGCGCGCCATGGGGATGCGCCAGGCTCGCCGCTACATGCTGAGCGCAGAGCCTTTTGATGCCATCACCGCCTGCCGACTCAACGTGGTGCACAGGCTCAGCCAGCCTGATCAGTTGCTGGCAGAGGGACGCGCCATGGCCCTGCGGTTGTGTCGCAACGGCCCCCAGGCGATGAAGGAGACCAAGCGGCTGCTGGCCGCCCTCGAAGGGCGCCCAGGCCACCAGCACGAAGAGCAGACCGTCGAGACCATCGCCCGGGTACGGGTCGGTCTCGAGGCCCAGGAGGGGATCCAGGCCTTCTTCGACAAACGCCCCCCAACCTGGCGCCCCCGTTTCAAGGACGAAGCATGACTCAATACCACCCCATCAAGCACCTGCTGATCGCCAGCTGTGGTCAATATAACGGGAGTGTGGATCAACACGCTTCGCACTTGTGCGCCTTGAACAACAGAGAGGTAGCATGACCCATCACACTCCCATCAAGCGCCTGCTGATCGCCAATCGCGGTGAAATCGCCGTGCGCATCATCAAGACCGCACGGCGCCTCGGCATTCACACCATCGCCCTCTACTCGGACGCCGACGCCCGTGCCATGCATGTGCGCGAAGCCGACGAGGCCTGGCATCTGGGGCCGGCCCCTGCCCGGGAGAGCTACCTCGACACCGGCAAGGTGCTCAAGATTGCCAAAGAGGCGAATGCCGACGCCATCCACCCGGGCTACGGTTTCCTGTCCGAGAACAGCGACTTTGCCACCGCCTGCGAGCAGCGGGGCCTGCGCTTTGTCGGCCCAAGCGGCGCCGCCATCCTCGCCATGGGGGACAAGTCGGGGGCCAAGGGGCTGATGCAGGCAGCCGGCGTCCCCGTGCTGCCCGGTTATCACGGCGCGGATCAGCATCCCGACTTTTTGCGCGATCAGGCGAGCCAGGTGGGCTTCCCGCTCCTTATCAAGGCGGCCAGTGGCGGCGGTGGCAAGGGGATGCGCCGGGTCGATCAGCTGGCCGACTTTGACGACGCCCTGGCGGCGGTCAAGCGGGAGGCGAGTGCCGCCTTTGGCGACGACCATGTGCTGCTGGAGCGCTATCTCCCCCGCGCCCGTCACGTGGAGGTGCAGGTCTTTGCCGATGCCCTTGGCAACGCCATCTATCTGGGGGACAGGGACTGCTCCTTGCAGCGCCGCCACCAGAAGGTGATCGAGGAGGCCCCCGCCCCCGACATCTCCCCTGCCCTGCGCCGCGCCATGGGCGAGGCGGCCGTGGCCGCTGCCAAAGCCATCCACTATCAGGGGGCCGGCACCATCGAGTTTTTGCTCTGCGGGGAGGAGTTATTCTTCATGGAGATGAACACCCGGTTGCAGGTGGAGCACCCGGTTACCGAGGCCATCACCGGCCAGGATCTGGTGGCCTGGCAGCTGGCGGTGGCCGAGGGCAAACCGCTGCCCCTCACCCAGGAGCAGGTGGTGCTGCGTGGCCACGCGGTGGAGGCGCGCCTCTACGCCGAGGACGTGGCCGCCGGTTTTCTGCCAGCGAGCGGCCCCATCCACTGGCTCACCTGGCCCAAGGGGGTGCGCATCGACACCGGCGTCACCGCTGGCGATGAGGTGAGCCCCTATTACGACCCCATGATCGCCAAGCTCGTCGCCCACGCACCGAGCCGCAGCGAAGCCTTTGCCACCCTGGCCGATGCCCTGGCAGCCCTGGATCTCGGCCCTCTGGTGCACAACGGCCCGCTCCTGCAGCGCCTGTGCGAAGCGCCAGAGGTGCTGGCGATGCGCCACCACACCCAGTGGCCCATTCCCACCGACACCCTGCCCGTTCCGGCGCTCGCCTGGCCCCTCGCCACCCTCTGGCTCGCCACTTGCGAGCGCGATGACTCCCCCTGGCAGCAGGCCGCAGGTTTTCGGCTGGGCCCCACCCGCCGCTTTTGCGCCACGGTGCGCATCGGCGAGGAGACCCGCACTCTCACCCTCGCCGAGCGAGGGGGCGCCCTGCTCTGGCAGGGCGAGCAGATCCCGTTTGAACTCGGGTCAGATCAGATCCGCCTGTACCAGGGTGGACATTGGCAGCGCTATCCGGTGCAGCCCCTCGGCGAGGACGCCTATTTGCTGCACCTGGCGGGCAGGCGCATCCGCTTCTCGCTCGATGATCAGCATCATCAGCTCCACCATGATCACGACACGAGCCATGCCCCGGGCATCCTGGCCCCCATGCACGGCATCGTGGTGGCGCTGCAGGTCGAGGCCGGCCAGCCGGTCAGCAAGGGGCAACCCCTGCTGGTGCTGGAGGCGATGAAGATGGAGCACGTCCTCAAGGCTGACCGGGACGGGGTGATTGAGGCCCTGCAGTGCCGCCAGGGGGAACAGGTGAGCCAGGGCGCCGTGCTGGTGCGCTTTGCCGAGGACCATACCGCGCAGGAGGAGCGCTCATGAGCCACACGCACGAGAACCGGGACGACAAGGTCAGCCTGGTGGAGATGGGGCCGCGGGACGGCCTGCAAAATGAGACCGCCACCCTCTCCCTGGCGCAGCGGCTGGCGCTCATCGCCCGCCTGGCCGAGAGCGGGTTGCAGCGCATCGAGGTGGGGGCCTTCGTGTCGCCCAAGAAGGTGCCGCAGATGGCGGATTCCGCCGCACTCTTTAATGCCCTGCCGCGCAGGGGGCCGACCCGCTATGGCGCCCTGGTGCCCAATCTGCAGGGTCTGCAGGCCGCCATCGCCGCACGCGCCGACGAGATAGGCCTCTTCACCGCCTGCGCGGACGGCTTCACCCGGGCCAACATCGGCATCAGCGTGGAGGAGTCCCTGGTGCGCTTTGCCCCGCTGGTGCAGGAGGCGCGCAGCCTCGGCATCAAGGTGCGCGGCTACCTCTCCACCGTCATCGCCTGCCCGTTCGACGGCCCGACCCGCCCGAAACGGGTCGCCGCCCTGGCCGAGCGGCTGCTGGATCTGGGCTGCCACGAGATATCCCTCGGCGACACCATCGGCGTCGGCACCCCGGGCACCGTGGCTCCCATGCTGGATGCGGTGCTGCACGAGATCCCGGCGGGCCGGCTTGCGGTTCATTTTCACGACACCTACGGCCAGGGGCTGGCCAACCTGCTGCCGGCGCTCGAGCGCGGGATCCGCACCATCGACTGCTCGGTGGCCGGGCTCGGCGGCTGCCCCTATGCCCCCGGCGCCTCCGGCAATGTGGCGTCGGAAGAGGTGGTCTATCTGCTGCACGGCCTTGGCATGAGCACAGGGGTCGATCTCGACCAGCTGGCCGCCACCGGCCAGTGGGTGAGCGAGCTGCTGGGGCGCCCCAACGGCTCACGGGTCGGCCAGGCCCTGCACGGGAGGGGACGGCGCCTCGCACAAGAGCGCGAGCAGCGCCCCCCGGGAGGCCATCATGCATCATGAACCCGGCCCTTGCCGCTGTGCCAGGACCCCGCCAGCTCATCAGGAGGGCGCACCATGAGAGCCAGACACGCCAGTGGCAAGGAGAGGACCTACAGCATCTCGGAGCTGGCCCAGGAGTTCGACATCACCCCACGCACCATCCGCTATTACGAGGACGAGGGGCTCATCACCCCGACCCGGGAGGGGCAGACCCGCATCTACAGCCACAAGGACAGGATCCGCCTGAAATTGACCCTGCGCGGCAAACGCCTCGGGTTCAGCCTGGCGGAGATCCGCGAACTGTTCGACATGTACGACACCGACCGCTCCAGCCGGATGCAGCTTCACTCCATGATCCAGCTCATCGAGGCCAGACGCCACTCCCTGCGCCAGCAACTGGAGGACATCCAGATGGTGATGGCCGAGCTCGATGCCGCCGAGCAGCGCTGCATCCACTCCCTCGGCGGCTTGAAAACCGACGGGGGTTGACAGACTCTGGGGGTATCTCGCCCCCGGTATCCCGGTTTTCCAGTGGATATTCGCAGTGGCAGGCCCTGACCCGGCAACCCCCTTGTTCCCCACATCGCCCGTCGCGACATGCCGGACAGAGTGGGCGGTTTGGGCAAGCGGCGAGGTGGGGCAAACGGGGGAAATCCGGCCTTGGTCGCACAATAATTCCCCAGCCCGGTCAGAGTGCGGCGCACCTCATGAGTCCTTCCCATGAACCGGGCACGATTAATTGCTACCATATGCGCATCAAATGGAGACCATCATGCTCAAGCCTCTGCCCGCTCGTCTTCTGCGCTATGCCCTCTATCTTCTCGCGCTCCTGCTCATCGGCATCACCATCCTGCTCTGGCAGGCGCCGACCCTCATCCAGCGCCATCTCCCCGGCTGGCTTGCCACCCATTACGGTCTGCACCTCTCCCTTGGCAAGATAGAGGTGGGGATCCGCTCCCCCTCCCTCGTGCTGGGGCCCAGCGCCCTGCTCGATGAGCAGCAGCAAGCGCTGGTGTCGTTTGAAGAGCTGAAGCTCATTCCCGCCTTGAAAGCGAGCTGGCAGCAGCGCGCCCTGGTACTGGAAGAGGCCACCCTGACCGCCCCCAGGGCAGATCTGGTGCGCCTCGAGGATCTCAAGGGGGAGGCACGCTTCAACTTGACCAATGCACTGGCCTCCCTGCTCGCCCCTGCGCCGGAGCAAACACCGCCAGCTAGCGCCGAGCCCGTGCTGGTGACCATCGGCAAGCTGTACGTCGAGCAGGGCCGGCTCAGCTACCGGGACAGCCGCAAGCAGAGCAGCCCGGGGTGGGTGCCGCCCCTCACCCTGGACAAGCTCGCCCTGCACCTGCCCGGATTTTCCAGCGCAGAGGGGGTGCTCAACCCCTATCGCCTGAGCGCTACAGTCAACGAGAAGAGCCCCCTCAAGGCCGAAGGGGAGTTCGACATGATGAGCGGCGCCGGCAAGGGCAACCTCAGCCTTGGCAAGGTGGCCATCGCCCCCTTCGCCCCCCTCTGGGCCCCCTATCTCAAGGCGACCCTCGCCAAAGGGGAGGCCAGCGCCGAGCTCGCCTATCGCCTCACCCAGGGCAAGCAGGGACTGGACTGGCAGTTGTCAAAGGGCAAGCTGACCCTGGCCAACTGGCAGCTCACACACAACAAGGGGGAGGAATTTGCCCGCTTCAAGCAGTTGGCGCTGACCGGGATCCGCATCGATGGCAACAAGCAGCGCCTTGAGCTCGATGCCGCCACCCTCAAGAGCCCGGCCATCACCGCCGTCCTCGACCACCAGCAACAACTGGATCTCGCGGACCTGCTGCTCCCCCAGAAGACCCCCAAGGGGGGCAAACAACCGGCCACCCCCGCCAAGCCCTGGCAATGGGCCCTCAAGCAGACCCGCATCGACCAGGGCAGCCTCACCCTGACCGAAGCCACCAGCGGCAAGCCCCTGAAACGGGCCATCTCCGCCATCGCCCTCACCCTGGGGCCCCTTGGCAGCCAGACCGCCCAACCCAGCCCCCTCACCCTCAACGCAGCCCTCGACACCAGGACGACGGTGGCGTTTGACGGCACCCTGGGGCTGACCCCCTTCACCCTGAACGGCGCCATCCGCCAGCAGGGGCTGCCGCTGACCCTGGCCCAACCCTACCTGCAGGATCTGCTGCGCATCAGCGTGCGGGACGGCGAGCTTGCCAGCTGCACCAGACTTGACCTGGTCACCGACCGCCAGGGGGCCATCAGCAAGCTGGAGATAAGCGGTGGACTCGAGGTCGCCGGGCTCAACGTGCTGGATCGAGCCGACAACCAGCGCCTGCTCCAGATAGAGAATCTGCAACTGAGCGGCCTGCACTATGATCGCCTGAGCCAGCAACTGCGTATCGCCGACATCCTGCTCAGCAAACCCTATGCCCGCATCGAGATCAACGAAGAGGGGATCACCAACGTGCAGCAACTGCTGCTGCCGCAACCCGCCGCGAACGCCAGGGAGAGCGCCCCCGCCCCGCACATCGTCATCGATCAGATCCGTACCGCCCAGGGCAACCTGCGCTTCGCCGATCGCAGCCTGAGCCCGGAGTTCGTGGTGGACATCGCCTCCCTCGACGGCCAGAGCCGCCACATCAGCAACACCCCGGGGCAGCGCTCCGAGCTCGCCTTCAACGGCAAGGTGGACCGCTATGCCCCCGTCACCATCCGGGGGGGCGCCAACCTGCTCATCGAGGATCCCGTGCTGGACGTGGCCGTGGCCTTCAACAATCTGGAACTCACCACCTTCACCCCCTACTCCAGCACCTATGCAGGCTATGCCATCGACAAGGGGCAGCTTTCCATGAAGCTCAACTACAAGCTGCAGGGCAACCGGCTGGAGGGGGACAACGACATCACCATCAAGAAGCTGCAACTCGGGGAGAAGGTCAAGAGCGAGCAGGCCAAGGATCTGCCCCTCGGCCTCGCCATCGCCCTGCTGAGCGATTCGAGCGGCGTCATCAAGATGAACCTCAAGGTGAAGGGCAATCTGGATCAGCCTGATTTCAGCCTGGGCAACATCTTCTGGGACGTGCTCGGCAATACCCTCGGCAAGGCCATCACCTCCCCCTTCTCCCTGCTTGCGTCCCTGACGGGGGGCACCAAGGATCTCGACGAGCTCCCCTTCCTGCCTGGCGATCCCGCCCTGACCCCGACCCAGCAGACCAAGCTGACCACCCTCGCGCAGGCCCTCAAGGAGAGGCCCAAGCTCAGCATGAACATTCGCGGCATGGTCAACTTCAACGAAGAGCGCCCCATCCTCCAGCGCCAGAAGCTTGAGCGGCTGCTGGCCAAGACCACCGGCAGCCCGGTGTATTTGACGCTGCTGGAGCAGGATCCCGCCATGCAATCCGCACTGGCAGAGGCCTATGAAGCCAAGTTCAACGAAGATCTCGGGGATCTGGCCGACCGGTTGCGACTCGATGAAGGGAGCGAGGCCCTGCGCGCCCAGAACACCAAGGAGTATCTGGTGGATACCCAGGGCATCGCGCCGGAGCGCCTCTTCGTGCTCGACAGCCAGGTGAAGGAGACGGACAAGGAAGCCAAGGTGGTGCTGACCCTGGACAACTGATCCGGCGCCCGCCGGATGCCCCTCTTGTTTGCCCCGACGGCATATGGCCCGAGGGGCTCCCTCCCCTGACCCCTTCCATCAGGATATGTCTCTCGCTAGCCGTCCCGAACAATCCGGTTATCCCTTTATCCAGCATGTCGGCATGTCGGCATGTCGGCATGTCGGCATGTCGGCATGTCGGCATGTCAAAATAGATGGCCCGATCAGATATACAGTGTCTAATCGGGCCAATCCTGAACACTCTCTCGCGCACGCCACAGGGCCAACCCCGCGCCCCCCCTTCCATTTCGAAGCGTTTTTACTGGGCCCATGGCCCATCCCGCCTCTGGCTTTTTGACAAGGGCAGCCTCTGATCCTGCCCGTTGATCTTGCGCCCCTTTCGCCCGTGGCAGTCAACACGGCGCGCCTGCGGGTTTCTCAGGCGCCCCGCCCTTGTGTAGGGAACACGGTGGCGAGCGCGGGGTTGACGAGAAATTGACATCCTCCCCCACCTTAGCGCTTCGCGTCACAGGAGGGGGATCCCCATTACTGGGTGATAGCTGCTCGCGC
>NZ_JAPDBQ010000148.1:0-10428 GCF_027705325.1 Aeromonas sp. QDB18 | reverse complement strand
GAGCCGGCTGGAATGACGACTATCGGGCTCAGTTATTCTTTGGTTAAAATATCAACAAAGTGTGCTCCCGCCCTGCACAGCAGGTGAGGTGATCGCCGGTTTATTAACGCAATGAGACATGCCAGAATGCGCGGCGTTTGTCTGCCCGCGCTCGCAACGGGCTGTCCGATCACCGTCTCTGTCTTATTCCCAGGGTGTTTGCATGCTGCTACTCATCGACAACTACGACTCTTTTACCTGGAACCTGGTGCAATACTTCGGCGCTCTGGGGCAAGAGGTGGTGGTCAGGCGCAACGATGAGCTGAGCCTGGAGGAGATAGCCCGGCTTGCCCCCCGCCATCTGGTGATCTCTCCCGGCCCCTGCACGCCAAACGAGGCGGGCATCTCTTTGGCCGCCATCTCCCGTTTTGCCGGCGAGATCCCCATCCTCGGCGTCTGTCTCGGCCATCAGTCGCTGGCACAGGCCTTTGGTGCCCGGGTGGTGCGTGCCCGTCAGGTGATGCACGGCAAGACATCTCTCATCCGTCACAAAGGGGAGGGGGTGTTCAAGGGGCTCAACAACCCGCTGCGGGTGACCCGCTATCATTCTCTGGTGGTGGAGGCGACGTCGCTGCCCGACTGTTTCGAGGTCACCGCCTGGAGCGAACATGCCGACGGCAGCCTGGACGAGATCATGGGGCTGCGGCATAAAACGCTGGCGCTGGAGGGAGTGCAGTTCCATCCGGAGAGTATTCTGAGCGAACAGGGGCACCAGTTGCTGGCCAACTTTTTGGCCGTTTCCTGAAAAAATTGCGATGTCTGTCTCAAAACCGTCATGAGGCAAAAAAAATTTCCCTGAGACTTTATTCACCCTCCTCCCTGTCCAAATTATCTCTTGCCAACACCCCCTGAGCCGTTATGCAATGCGGTTGCCTAAAATCTCAAAGGCAATCGAACATTGTTCCTTATAGGCGGTTAAGTTACAGACTTTTTACTTTTTTTCTGTGATAATTCCGCCACGTTTACACGGATTTAACTTTTGGGCGGTGGATTATTCTGCCGCGAGATAGCAGGAGAGCAATATGTCAGAGTTGTTGGCAGTGACACGTGAAGTGTTTGATGAAGTGATGGTTCCCAACTATGCGCCGGCCAAAATCATCCCGGTGCGCGGCGAGGGGTCACGTGTCTGGGATCAGGAAGGCCGCGAGTATGTGGATTTCGCGGGCGGGATCGCGGTCAATGGCCTGGGCCATTGCCATCCCAAACTGGTCGAGGCCCTGAAATCCCAGGGTGAGAAGCTGTGGCACCTCTCCAACGTGATGACCAACGAGCCGGCCCTGCGCCTGGCCAAGAAACTGGTCGCCGCCACCTTCGCCGAGAAGGTCTATTTCTGCAACTCCGGTGCCGAAGCGAACGAAGCGGCCCTCAAGCTGGCCCGCCGCTACGCCATCGAGAAGTTCGGGGCCCACAAGACCCAGATCATCGCCTTCCACCAGGGCTTCCACGGCCGTACCTTCTTCACTGTCAGCGTGGGTGGCCAGGCTGCCTACTCCGATGGCTTCGGTCCCAAGCCTGCCGACATCACCCACGTCGCCTACAACAACCTGGAGGAGCTGGCTGCCGTCATCTCCGACAACACCTGCGCCGTGGTGATGGAGCCGCTGCAGGGCGAGGGTGGCATCATCAGCCCCACCGACGAGTTTGCCAAGGGGGTGCGCGAGCTGTGCGACAAGCACAACGCCCTGCTGGTTTATGACGAGGTGCAATCCGGTGTCGGTCGTACCGGCGAGCTGTTTGCCTATATGGGTCTGGGCATCACCCCGGACATCCTCACCAGCGCCAAGGCGCTGGGCGGCGGCTTCCCCATCGGGGCCATGCTGACCACCACCGAGATCGCTTCCCACCTGAAAGTGGGCACTCACGGCTCCACCTACGGCGGCAACCCGCTGGCGTGTGCCGTGGCCGAGGCGGTGATCGACGTGGTCAACACCCCGGCAGTGCTGAGCGGCATCAAGCAGCGCGAGCAGCTGTTCCGCGAAGGGCTGGAAGCCATCAACGCCAAGTACCACTGCTTCAGCGAAGTGCGCGGCAAGGGCCTGCTGCTGGGCGCCGTGCTCAACGATGACTTCAAGGGCCGCTCTCGCGACTTCCTGCTCGCCTCCATCGATCAGGGCCTGATGGCGCTGGTCGCCGGTACCAACGTGGTGCGTTTTGCCCCCTCCCTGGTGATCCCGGAAGCAGACATCAAGGAAGGGCTGGCCCGGTTCGAGAAAGCGGTCGCTCAGGTGGTCAACGCCTGATCCAAATTGAGGTGGGGAGCCCTCCCGGCAGGAGCCGGGACCCCACCTGTCGTCAATGAAAGGGAGTTGTCATTTATGTTGGTTATCCGTCCTATCGAGCAGCGCGACTTCGCCGGCCTCAAGACCTGTGCCATCGAATCCGGCACCGGCATGACATCCTTGCCGGTCAACGACGAGCTGCTGCAACGCAAGATCGATGCCTCGACCCAGACCTTCCTGGACAAGCCCGCCGGCAAGGGCGAGTGCCTCTATTTCTTCGTGGCCGAGGATCTGGAGACCGGGGAGATGGTCGGTACCTGCGCCATCGACGCGGCGGTCGGCCTGTCCCAGGCGTTCTACAACTATCACATCGGCAAGGTGGTGCACTCCTCCCCCAAGCTCGGCATCTACAATGTCGTGGAAACCCTCACCCTCTCCAACGACTACACAGGCAACTCCGAGCTCTGCACCCTGTTTCTGCGTGAATGCGCCCGCGAGGGGCTCAACGGCCGTCTGCTCTCCAAGCACCGTTTCCTGTTCATGGCCGAACACCCCGAGCTGTTTGACAGTACCGTCTTTGCCGAGATGCGTGGTGTCTCCGATGGCAACGGCCACAGCCCCTTCTACGAGTGGCTGCAAAAACATTTCTTCTCGATGGATTTTCCCACAGTCGACTATCTGACCGGCATCGGCAAGAAGCGCTTCATCGCCGAGCTGATGCCCAAGTACCCCATCTACGTCAATCTGCTAAGCAACGAGGCGCGCGCCGTCATCGGCAAGACCCACGAAAAGACCCGGCCTGCCCTCAAGATGCTGCAGGATGAGGGGTTCGTGAATCGCGGCTATGTCGATATCTTCGACGCCGGCCCCACTGTCGAATGCGAGGTGAAGAACATTCGCAGCGTACGCCGCAGCCAGAAGCTGGCGGTGCTGGTGGGTGAGCCCATCGGCGGCCATACCTACCTCATCTGCAACGCCAGGTTCGAGCAATACCGCGCCTGCTACGGCAACATCCGGGTCGATCTGGACAAGCACGAAGCCATCATTCCGCCCAAGATGGCGGCCGCCCTCAAGGTGGAAAATGGCGACATGGTGCGCGTCGTCGATCTGGATTGACCCGCCCCGCAGCACAGCATTGAGACAGGCTGCCGAAGCGGCCTGCGTACCCACAGGGAGTGAATTGATGATGTCTTTAGTCCAGTTTATCGATGGCCAGTGGCTGGCCGGTGAAGGCAAGCCGTTCGAATCCATCGACCCGGCCAAAAACGAGGTGATCTGGCGTGGTGAGGCGGCAAGCCAGTCCCAGGTGGATGCGGCCGTCAAGGCGGCCCGCACGGCCTTCTACCATTGGTCCGATCTGGCCCTTGAAGAGCGCCTTGCCATCGTGCGCCGCTATGCCGACCTGCTCGGCGAGCACAAGGAGGCGCTGGCCCTGACCATCGCCCGTGAAACCGGCAAGCCGCTGTGGGAGACCCGCACCGAAGTGGCGGCCATGCAGGGCAAGATTGCCATCTCCATCCGCGCCCATGACGAGCGTACCGGCACGGTGGAAAACCCCATGCCGGGCGCCAAGGCGTTCGTGCGCCACAAGCCCCATGGCGTCGTGGCCGTGTTCGGCCCCTACAACTTCCCGGGCCACCTGCCCAACGGCCACATTGTGCCGGCGCTCATCGCCGGCAATGCGGTCGTGTTCAAGCCTTCCGAGCTGACCCCCATGGTGGCTGAAGCCATGGTCAAGGTGTGGCAGGAGGCGGGGCTGCCCAAGGGGGTGCTCAACCTGGTGCAGGGGGAGGTCGACACCGGCAAGGCGCTGGCCGGCAACCCGGACATCGACGGCCTCTTCTTCACCGGCTCCTCCCGTACCGGCCACTTCCTGCATCAGCAGTTTGCCGGCCAGCCGGGCAAGATCCTGGCACTGGAGATGGGTGGCAACAACCCGCTGATCGTGAAAGATGTGAGCGACATCGACGGCGCCGTCCATGCCATCGTGCAGTCCGCCTTCATTACCTCCGGCCAGCGTTGCACCTGCTCGCGCCGTCTGTTTGTCGAGCGCGGCGAGCGGGGCGATGCCCTGGTCAAGCGCCTGGTGGAGGTGGTCGGCCAGATCAAGGTCGGCCTCTATGACGCCGCCGAGCAGCCGTTCATGGGCGCCATGATCAGCGAGAAGGCAGCACTCGGCATGGTCGAGGCGCAAGCCAACCTGCAGCGCCTCGGTGGCGAAAGCCTGCTTGCCCTCAAGCACCTGGAAGCGGGCACCGGCTTTGTCTCCCCGGGCATCATCGACGTGACCGCGGTCAGCGCGCTGCCGGATGAAGAGTACTTCGGCCCGCTGCTGCAGCTCATTCGTTACGATGACTTCGATGCGGCCATCGAGAAGGCGAACGCCACCAGTTTCGGTCTCTCGGCCGGCCTGCTCGGTGACAACGAAGCGGACTGGAACCACTTCTTCAAGCGGATCCGTGCCGGTATCGTCAACTGGAACAAGCCCATCACCGGCGCCTCCAGTGCCGCCCCCTTTGGTGGCATCGGTGCCTCCGGCAACCACAGAGCGAGCGCCTACTACGCCGCCGACTACTGTGCTTACCCGGTCGCCTCCGTCGAAGACAGCAAGGCTGCTATGCCGGATCAACTGTCTCCCGGTCTGACCTTCTGATAACAAGAAAATAAAAGAGGGGCACTGAACAGGTGCCCCAGTCTGTACCCGCAATCAAAGGAAAGAGAGATGCAAAAGGATATCGACACCCTGTTTGGCCATCTGTGGGACAACTACATTCAGGTCACCCCCAGTGCTCACAAGGTTCATCAACTGCTGGGCGGCGGTGCCCCCATCATCAACGATCATGTGGCGTTTCGGACCTACAACCTGCCCAAGCTCGGTCTCGAGAAACTGGCGGCCCACTTCCGCGCCCTGGGGTATGAAGAGAAGGGCGAGTATGTATTCAAGGCCAAGAAGCTCTATGCCAAACACTTCGAGCATAAAGATCCTGATGCGCCCAAGGTGTTCATCAGCGAGCTGAAGGTGGAAGAGCTCTCCGAAGTTGCCCAGGCCATCATCCACAAGCTGGTGGATCAGGTACCCGATCACCTCACCGACACCCCGGCCTTCCTCTACGCCGGCGCGCCCTGGCAGGTCTCCCACACCGACTACCAGACTCTGCTGGCAGAGAGCGAGTATGCCGCCTGGATGGCCGCCTGGGGTTATCGTGCTAACCACTTCACCGTCAACATCAACCGCCTGAAGGACTTCGACACCATCCAGCAGGTGAATGCGGCACTCAAGGCGGCAGGCTTCGTGCTCAACACCGTTGGCGGCGAGGTGAAGGGCGATCCCGAGGTGATGCTGGAGCAATCCTCCACCATGGCAGACAAGGCCGAGGTGCCCTTCAGCGACGGCGTGCGCACCATCCCGAGCTGCTTTTACGAGTTTGCCCTGCGCTACCCGCAGGCCGATGGCGTGCTCTACCCTGGCTTCGTCGAAGCGTCGGCCGACAAGATCTTCGAATCCACCAACGCCATGTAATGGCCGCCATGAAAACAACGCCCCGCCTGGGGCGTTTTTTTATGGATTTACGCCGACCTGACACCCTCTTTACCTCCCCTTGACCCATCAGTTCGCGGCGATTCGCTAGCATGATGCCGCCCGCTGCCGTGGGCCATCGCCGCACCGTGCCGGTGTATGCCACCCGTTTTGGAGTCATACCATGAAGATTGTTCTGCCTTTGCTGTTTTCCCTCACTACTCTGACCGCCGCAGCGGGCGATCAGGGCAGCCGTACCCCGCCCAAGCCTCCGCACGAGCTGTCGGCCGAGATGAAAGCGGCGTTTGAGGGCTGCAAGGAGCATGGCAAACCGGGGGAGTCGGAATTTGACAACTGCATGTCAGATCTGGGATTTGAGCGGCCGGACGGCCCGGTACCGGCAGGTGGGAAGCAGGGGGAGAATGAGGCCGAGTAAGCTGGTGCGGGCCCGTCGGTTAGGATGGGCCCGCACCGCTCACACCCGTTGCAGCGTCCCTTCGGTGGCCAGCAAGGTGGTCATGCCGGCGGCCTTGCCCGCCTGAATGCCTATCCGGGTGTCTTCAAACACCAGGCAGTTGGCCGGGTTGGCGCCGAGCTGTTCGGCCACTTTCAGGAAGGTGTCCGGGTGGGGCTTGTGATTGACCACATCATCGGCACTCACCAGCACGGAGATGAAGGCATCGAGCCCGGTCTGACGCAGGATGTGCGCCGCATGTTCCCGGGTTGAGCCGGTGCCTATGCCCATGGGGACCTTGCCGTGGTACTGCCTGACCAGCTCCCACATGGCGGGAAACACCCGGACGTCGTCGGTCCGTGCCAGGTAGAGGGCCACCTTGCGCCGGGCAAAGGCTTCCACGTCGACGGTCATCCCGTGCTGCTCTGCCAGCATGGTCACTATCTTGCGGGTGGGGATGCCGCCGTACTCGTTGAGCTGTGCCCGATCAAACGGCAGGCCGAACTCGGCACTGGTGATTTCCCAGGCATCCAGGTGCAGAGGCATGGAGTCCACCAGGGTGCCATCCATGTCGAAGATCAGGGCGTCGTACTCGTCGAATCGGGGCTGTTCACTCTGGTGATGATCGCAGGGGGATGACTGGGGCATGGGGGGCGTCCTCTTCGGCAAAGACTCACCCTAGCAGATCCGGCTTGCAGATGTCGCGACCTTCATCATGGTAGGCAGTGGTTTTGACCATCGGCTAATGATTTATGAGACAATAATGTGCCTTGCACCCCCTGTGCCGATATCTCACATGAGCGAGCTTGCCTATGTCCCCCAAAACCGTCTTCTCGAACGTGGCCCTGGTGATCGCCCTGGGCTCACTGGAAAAGAGCATCGTCACCACCCCCTTGCCCATCATAGGGGTTGAGCTGAACGCCGGTGCCGCCCTCACCTGGGTCGTGACCGCCTATCTGCTGGCGGCCACTGCGGCCCTGCCCATCTATGGCAAGTTGAGCGACATGTTCGGCCGAGGACGCATGCTCAACATCGGTATCGGCCTGTTTCTGGCGGGATCAGTGGCCTGCGCCCTGGCCCAGGATCTGCCAACCCTGCTGGCCGCCCGCGTGCTGCAAGGGTTGGGGGGCGGGGGGCTGATCGCACTCGCCTTTACCGTGATCGCCGACTGTATTCCGCCACGGGAGGTGGGCAAGTATCAGGGGTATATCTCGGCGGTCTATGCGGTCTCCAGCATCGCAGGCCCGCTGCTCGGTGGCTATTTTACCGAGCAGCTCAGCTGGCGCTGGATCTTCTGGATCAATCTGCCGCTCGGCGCTATCGCCCTCTGGCTGGTGAACCGCAATCTGGGTCACCTCAATGTGCGTCGCCACAGCCGCTTCGACTGGAAGGGAGCGGCACTGCTCATCACGGTCACCACCCTCACCCTGTTGCTGCTCTCTCCGGAGGCGGCCTTGCCCGCCGTCTGGCTCGCGGCTGCGCTGGGGGCGGCCTTGTTGCTGCTGGTCCTGACTGAGCGGCGGGCGCACGACCCCATACTGCCGGCCCACCTGGTGCGCCTGCCGGGTTATCTGGTGAGCGTGCTGCTGGCGCTGGCTTCGCAGTTGCTGATGTTTGCCGTGCTGGTCTACCTGCCGTTGCAGATGCAGTGGCAAAAGGGGATGAGCGCCAGTGACAGTGGCGAGATCATGGTGATCTTCATGGTCTGCATCACGGCGGGGGCCTTCGTCGGCGGCAAGCTCATCGGTCGCACTGGTCACTACCGGCGTTTCGTGGTGACGGGCTTCGCCCTGGCGGCGCTGGCGCTGTGGCAAATTCACTTCGATCTCTTTGCCAATCTGGGGCTGGGGTTCGCCGGGCTTGGCCTCGGGCTGGTGCTGCCGGCCCTCTCTGTGGTGGTGCAAAATGCCCTGCCACGGGAGGATCGCGGCATCGGCATGTCCCTGTTCAACTTCGGCCGGGAGCTGGGCGGGGCGGTCGGTGTCGCCATCTGCGCTGTGTTGTTCCATGCCGCCCTGCCAGCAGGCAGCAGCCCCAATCTGGCCAGCCTGAGCCCGGCCGAACTGGCACCCGGTTTCAGCGCCACCTATATCGGCATGGCGCTGATCGCCACCGCCGCCCTGCTGGTCACCTTGCTGGCATTGAAGCGCCACGAGCTGGCCAGCAAGCACGACTGATGGTTGCTATCGGATACAAAGAGGGCTCCCCGCGGGGAGCCCTCTTCATGGGATCAGGCTGGTGCCTTTCCTTCCGTGTCGTGGCCTTGTGCCACTCAGCCCGCTCATCGGGCGTCGGGGCGGGAAGGTGACCTGACAGGCTCGGGTTGCTGGCGCTCGGCCTGGGCATCGAGTTCCTTGCCGAGGAAGTAGTTCAGGAAGGTGCGGATGACCGCGATGATGGCGAGGCGCACCAGCTCCTCCTTGCTCGGTGCCACTGTGGTGGCCAGGATGTCGGCGGCGAGCTGGAACTCCAGCGCCAGGATGAGCCAGCTGCCGAAGCAGAGGCGGATACGGGGAAAGCCGGGCTCGTGATCCCGCACTCTGGCCGCCAGCCAGAGGGTCTTGCCAAGGCCGATGACCACGCAGGCGATGGAGATGATCTCCAGCAACAACTGGAACAGCTCCACCCCGTGCATCATGCCCTCTTTCAGGCTCGCTATCTCGAACACTCGGGTTACCTCCCTGATTCAAAAGAGACACTTTTAACACGGCTTGGGGGCCGGTTCCAACTCAGAGTCTTCTGAGCATCATGGCTATCTGGTCGATGAGCTGACGAGCGGCAGGGCTGATGGCCGCCAGTTGGAAGTAGCCGTGGATGACGCCATGCTGCCGCTGGCAAGTGGCATCGACGCCAGCCTGCACCAGCTTGCCATACAGGGCTTCCCCTTCGTCGCGTAGCGGATCATATTCCGCCGTGACGATATGGGTCGGCGGCAATCCTGACAGGGCGGGATGGTGGAGCGGGCTGGCTTCGGGATGGCTGGGGGGCAGGCTGCCCAGGTAGGCGTGAAAACCGCTTGCGAGCATGTCCCGGGTGATGAGGTAGTCGTCACCGAGATCGCGGTAGCTTTGGCTCTCGCAGAGGGCATCCAGCATGGGATAGAGAAGCAGCAGGGCCTTGGGCAAGGGGGCGCTGGCAGCCTTGGGCCGCAAGGTGGTGACCAGGGCGAGATGACCCCCTGCGCTGTCGCCGGCAATGGCGAGACGTGCCGGATCTCCATGCCATTTCTCCACCTCTGCCATGATGGCCCGCGTGGCGGCCAGCGCATCGTCGTGAGCCGCAGGATAGGTGTGTTCCGGGGCGAGGCGGGTGTGTACGGCGAAGATCAGGGCACTGGCCCGGTTACACAGCATCCGCATCTGGCGATCGTGGGTCTCGAAATCCCCGCTGACAAAACAGCCGCCGTGAAAATAGATCAGCACCGGATACGCGGGGTCCGGTTTGTCTGCGGGCCGATAGCAGCGGATGGCGTGGTGATCGGCCTGCCACTCTTCAATGGCGCCCACCTCTTCCCGCTCACCGCCCAACAGGGCAGAGGCTAGGTAGCCGTCACGGCGCGCCTGCCAGCTCAGCTGGCTCGCCTTGGGACGACCTGCGGCGATGAAGTCTGCCACCATGGCTGCGATGGCCGGTTCGAGTTGTTTTTCCATAAGACACCAATGACTGTATATAAAAACAGTCATTGTGCGCTTTTGGCCCGTGAGCGCAACCGGCGTTAGCTGAGGCAGCTCACAAAATCAGGCTTCAATCAGCACGAATTCAATCACATAGAGGGGCGGCAGTGCGGGGTAGATATCGCGGATCACATCTTTAAGCTCGGGGAGGGTCATGTTCTCCTGACGGGCGTGCTCGTCGCTCAGCGCCTCGAAGGCGACCGCCTTGACCGAGATGACTTCAATGGTGCCAAAAGGCTGGTGTTCCGGGTTGGTGAACAGGGCCAGGCGCTGGCCGGGCCGCCAGTTTGCCTCGCTCTCGTCGCGGATGGTGATGGTCTTTCGGCCAGCCTGGATGTCGGCGACAAAGCGGCTGAAGAAGGTGAATGCCGGGTAGGCCGGGGTGTGCTGGGTCATGTCGTCTCCGAAGGGCAAGGGGTGAGAGGGCGGCTCAGCCGCGGCGGGCCCATTTTAGGTTCTTCGCGGGATCTTGGGGAAGTGGAAGTTGACAGACAGGGTGCTGGTAAACTGGCTGTCTCCAAACAC